>CAYTGT010000006.1:0-18567 GCA_964437405.1 uncultured Alistipes sp. | reverse complement strand
CATACACCAACTCTAATGGCGAGATTGTCGTATCGGACCCTCACACCGTAATCGCTGTTGACTACACAGTTGAGAAGGAGCAGACCATTGTCGGCCCTTATGCTCGCTATGCAATGAAGCTTTTGGGAGTACGTCCATCATTGGTTGAAAAGACCACATATTCGATCAAGGATTTCAATCTCTCGATCGCCTGCGACAATGCCTTGACAGCATCGGAACTTAAATCATGCAACAAAACGACTGCGACTTCATACTTAGGTAGCGAGAGTGAGTTTGCCAAGATCTCTCCTGATTTGATGAGCTCATCGGCAATCTCGGCAGACGAGGCGGCGGCTCAGGCGGCTCAAGCCATCTTCAACATCCGCAAGAGTCGTAATGATTTGATCTCAGGCGAGGCTGGAGAGAATGTGTTTGGTGCAGGTCTGAAGGATGCGTTAGCGGCTTTGGATGCTCGTGAGCAAGCTCTTTTGGAACTTTTCTTCGGCAAGAAGATCGTCACTACAACTACACACCGCGCATATTGCCACATGGAAGAGGGCGTGATGGATTACCCTATCGCAAAATTCTCTACATCTAAGGGCGTTGCACATCACTCAGCTCAGGAGGGCGATTTGGTTAAATTGACTCTCTCTTCGCCAAAGTCTCCTAAGCTCAGCAACATCGCTGAGGCTGATCCTCGCGACAAGACCACACTTCAGGTTCGCTTAGCAGCCAGCACAACTTGCACAGTATCGGTTGCAGACAAGGCGCAATTCATTGCTGAATTACCTGTATTCGAGTTGGGTAAGAGCGTTAATATCGCAAGCGGTAGCGGAGTTAAGAAGTAAATACGATCAGAAAATCAAGTATAAAATGAGGTTGACCTAACCCAAAGAGTTAGCAACCTCATTTTTAATGTTCAGACGCCCACATAGGGCATAGCATATTGAACGATATGGCAGAAAAGACCTCCCAGATGATTGCCCTTTTGGGTAGAATGCGTAAAGAGATGAATGGCGCTGTGGCAGATGCAATGTTCTGTTACGGCAAACCATACGGACTCAATTACGGCGTTAGTCTGCCGACAATACGCATGATCGCACGTGAGGTTGAGCAGGACAACGAGTTGGCTCAATATCTTTTTAAGCAACAGGTCAGAGAGCTACAGCTCGCCGCCATGCATATCGCTCTCCCCAACCTTGTCAGCTCAGAACTGATCGAATGCTGGGGAGAGACTATCGTAAATTCAGAGATGGCCGAAGAGATGGCATTTGCTCTACTTCGCCACCTAACCTTTATTGAAGATGTCTACCAAAGTTGGAGCCGCTCAAATGAGGAGTTTAAGGTTTATGCTGCACTCTTAGCCGCTGCAAAATGTCCACTCTCAGCTAAAGAGGAGACACTCAGCCCACTCAAACATATCGTTATGAGCTACCCCACCTCGCGACCAATAGCACAAGGTGTTGTTGCACTGATGGCCGAAGCGTATAACCATGAAAATTTAAGATCATCGGTAAAGGCTTTGCTCGCCGAGTTTGAGCCTTCACAAACTTCGGAGTATATCAACGAAGAGATGGCATGGCGTATGGATTTTTAAAGCCATTTTCTCCAAAGGAAGTCGCTCTACCTATTAGTAATAAGCCTCTATTCGCTCCAAATGTCGAATCACATCCATCATCTTCTCTATTGAGATCACACCACTGTGTCGCCACAAAGTGCGGCTACTGCGAAATAGTACCAACGTGGGGACAGACATCACGCGATAGTGTTCAACCAACTCGCGGCTCGCTGGATCATCAACATCCACTCGCATCAGATCGACCTCTCCGCCCATCTTCTCCACAAAAGCATCTATCACAGGATGCATAGCTCGGCATGGGCCACACCACGAAGCATAGAAATCGACCAACAAAAGGCGATCGGCCGAAATCACATTCTGAAAATCTGTAAGATTCATAACTATATCGTTTTATAATTCTGTATTCTTAAGTTACCGATCTACACCCACCGCCAGCAACGCCTCGACATACTCGATAGTTCTGCGCAATCCCTCTGAAAGCGATGTTGTTGGACTCCACTCCAAACGAGTACGCGAGAGTGAAAGGTCGGGCATTATTCGCCGAGGCTCACCGAGACGAGGCGCAAGGTGAACGATACGGGAGCGAGAGCCCGTCATCGAGATTATCTTCTCGGCTAAATGATTGATTGTAATTTCGTGCGATGAGCCAACATTTATAATACGACTTCTCTCCTCTGCCAAAAGGTTAAGCATCGCTATCAAACACTCTACCACATCGCCAACCCAGCAAAATGTTCGGCATTGTTCTCCACTACCATATACCACAATATCTTCACCTCGAAGTGCCGCTCTTATCATCGTCATCACCACACGCCGATCCTCCAACTGACATCCCGTACCATAACATGGGAAGATGCGCGCCACACGACAATCCAAACCATATTCTCGTTGATATGCCATGTGAATTGACTCGGCAGCACGCTTGGCCTCAGCAAAAGAGGTCAAAATCACAGAAGTTTGTTCGCCCTCGGAGGAGAGTCCATGAGAAGATACTCCATATACATCAGATGCCGATGCAAAGAGCACCTGCGCCCCATTGCGGCGTGCAAGGTCGAGCGAATTGAGCGACCCCAAGATATTTGTTCGGAGTATCGAAACTGAATTTTCGGAATCTGTTTTTAGAGCACTTGGAGACGCTAAATTATAGATCTGGTCACACTCCACCGAAAACGGGTGTGTCACATTATGATTAATATATCGTATATCATGACGGCGGAAATATGGCCACAACAACCGTGACTCGGCCACATCGCGCACATCAACACATACAACATCATTACCACCTTTAGCCAACGCCATACAAAGATGCGAGCCGATAAGCCCCAATCCGCCTAAAACAACAATCCTCTTCATCACTACAGAGTGTTTGAAGAGGATTATACTCAAATTCTATACCACACCGCACTACTCGGTAAAGAGTGCAGGAGGTAGTTCGCCTATATTATTTATATAGATTACCTCGATGCCCTTCGGCACTTTGATCGTCTTTCGTAGGAAACCCGACACGATAATTTTGCGGAATCCCAATCGGGCGGCCTCGCTGATACGCTGCTCGGTACGTGGCGCAGGGCGCACCTCGCCAGAAAGACCCACCTCACCAGCACAGCAAATACCATCCAACACCGCACGATCATAGTATGATGATATGACCGCCGCGATAATTGCCAAATCCAAACCAGGATCAGAAACTCGAAATCCGCCTGCGAAATTCAGAAAGACATCCTTTTGAAACATCTTCATCCCCACTCGCTTCTCCAACACAGCGAGCAACATACCCATACGGCGAGGATCATAACCCATCGCATTACGCTGAGGTGTACCATAGGCGGCACTGCTGACCAACGCCTGCACCTCGATCAGATATGGTCTTAGGCCATCCACCGAAGCTCCAACCGCGATACCGCTCAGTGGTTCTTCATAATGCGACAATAGTATCTCCGAAGGATTCTCCACCGAACGCAAGCCATTATCCAACATCTCAAAAACGCCAATCTCAAAGGTTGCGCCAAAGCGGTTTTTAATACCTCGCAGAATACGATAGACGTTATTACCATCGCCCTCGAACTGCAACACGACATCAACTATATGTTCCAGAATTTTAGGGCCTGCAATAGCACCATCTTTAGTAATATGTCCGATAATAAAGATTGAGGTTGAGTGCTGCTTGGCATATTTTAGAAGTGTTGCGGCACACTCTCTAATCTGCGAGACACTACCAGCCGAAGAGTCCAACATCTCGGTATAGATGGTCTGAATGGAGTCAATAACCACTATGTCGGGCTGGTATTCATTGAGTTGGTTAATGATATTTTCAAGCAACGTCTCCGAGTAGATGTAACACTCCTCGTTACCCATACCCAAACGCTCGGCACGCATCTGAATCTGCTCAGGGGACTCCTCGCCAGAGACATAGAGCGTCTTTAGGCCATGAGGAGTCAGGGCCAACTGCAAGCTCAAAGTAGATTTGCCGATGCCTGGTTCTCCGCCGAGAAGAATCAGCGATCCAGGCACCAAACCGCCACCCAAAACGCGATTTACCTCAACATTTTGAAGATCAAGACGGCGAAGCTCCGAGCGTTGAATCTCGCTCACACGCTGAGGGCGACTCTGCGCCACATTTCCTGCAACCGATTTAGATGGAGTGCTTGCGGCAGAGATCACCTCCTCGGCAAAAGTATTCCACTCACCGCACGCAGGACAACGTCCCAACCATTTTGGGGCCTCGAATCCGCAATTCTTGCAGAAATATGCCTTCTTAACCTTTGCCATTTTTGACCTTTTCCTATAATAAAACTTCTTATCAGCCTTACTTCGCCTAATTACAGGCTATCTGATAGATTACCTGAAAAATTACTTGAATAGACGATAGATATCGTTACCGTTGGCGTAAACCAAAAGTACCAACAGAATGATCAATCCGATGTATTGCATCACCTCCAAGAACTTCTCGCTTGGCTTGCGACCTGTGAGCATCTCCCACAAGGTAAAGAGCGCATGGCCACCGTCAAGACCTGGGATCGGCATCACATTCAGAACGGCCAACATGATCGAAAGAAATGCTGTCATAGTCCAGAAGTGCAACCAATTAAACTCCGCAGGGAAGATGTTTCCGATTGCAATGAATCCGCCCAACTCCTCATACATCTTGGTCTTAGGGGTAAAGATCAACTTCAACTGCTCCCAATAATTAGCAATAGTCTGACCCGCCATCTTCACGCCAGCAGGAATCGCCTCAAAGAAGCCATACTCACGTGTATGAGGCTTAATCAGATCGCCACGGAACATAACACCCATCTTGCCATCTGCGTTCACAGGCACCGAAAGATCAACCGTAGAGCCAGCGCGATTGACCTTTAACGCTACGGTATCATCCTTAATCTGAGGCAACAACTCGGTCACAATTTGCACCGCATCAACACCCTCAACGCCGTTAAACGCAACAATCTCATCCCCAGCCTGAAGACCTGCCGCAGCAGCCGACTCAGCCGCCACACTATCTATAATAAATGGGAAACGCAATTCATAGAGAGTCTCGTATTCACGATTACGGCGCATCTGAAGCAACTCCTCAAATGAGATATTCAAGGTCTGTAACGCTCCACCTCGCTCAACAACAACCTCGCGGCCGCCCTCGGTCAGAAGAAGACGGTTTCTCAGATCGTTTACGCCATCAACAGCCTCGCCATCGACCGAAACAATTTTATCACCATCCCTAAAACCAAGTCTCTCACCCGCCTCAGAGAAGGTGTAACCCCACTTGGCATCCTCGTTTCTGAGGTATGACTCTCCATAGACATAGCGAACACCAGTATAAATCATCATCGCCAGCAGAACATTCATCGTAACACCTGCCAACATCACCATCAGGCGCTGCCATGCAGGTTTTGCGCGGAACTCGTATGGTTGAACAGGAGCCTGCATCTGCTCCAGATCCATACTCTCGTCAATCATACCTGCGATCTTCACATAACCTCCGAGCGGAATCCAACCAATACCATATTCGGTATCACCCTTCTTCCACTTAAAAAGTGAAAACCAAGGATCAAAAAAGATATAAAATTTCTCTACTCTAATCTTAAAAATACGGGCTACGATGTAGTGTCCAAACTCATGGATCGCTACAAGTAGCGAGAGGCTCATCAGAACCTGAACAACTTTGATTAAAATTTCCATTATTACTTGTTAAAAATTACTTCAATTTCAAATACTCTGCCGCCAAAGCTCGTGACTCATCGTTCGAGAGCTCGTAATCACGAAGCGTAGGGTGCTCAACAAATGTTGCTCGCTCAAGAGCATATTCGATGGCCGCCGTGATATCGGTAAAACGACATTTACCAGCCAAGAAAGCCGCCACAGCCACCTCATTCGAGCCATTCATTACACACGCGGCTGTTCCACCACGGCGCATACAATCATAAGCGATATCGAGCGCTGGATATTTCACTCTGTCGGGCTCGGCGAAGGTCAATGTCGGATTCTTCAAAAAGTCAAAGCGCTCCTCTGGACGAGACGCACGATAAGGGAACATCAGCGCATAGCTGATAGGCATGTGCATATCGGGAGTGCCCAACTGTGCCTTGATAGCACCATCCTCGAACTCCACCATCGAATGAACGATAGATTGCGGATGGATCAAAACCGAAATTTTATCAGCCTCCAACCCGAAAAGCCAATGTGCTTCGATAACTTCAAAGCCCTTGTTTACCAACGTTGCCGAATCAATCGTAATCTTCGCACCCATGCTCCACTGTGGATGTTTCAATGCACGCTCAGGAGTCACGCCCTCAAGCTCCGATATCAGCACATCACGCAACGCTCCACCACTACAAGTGACAATAAGGCGTCTTACGGGTGATTTCTCACCCACCAAACATTGGAAAATTGCCGAATGTTCAGAGTCTATCGGCAAGATAGGCACACCCTTTTCGGCAGCCAAACGCATAACGAAATCGCCTCCAACCACAAGGCTCTCCTTATTGGCCAAAGCCAACTTCTTACCTGCCTCGATAGCGGCAATCGTAGGATGCAGACCCGCATAACCCACCAAAGCGTTGACCACAACATCTACCTCCGAACTGCCAACAACTTGACAGATGGCATCACTACCTGCATAGACTTTGATTGGATAATCAGCCAAAGCCTCTTTCAATGACTCATATTTCGATTCATCGCCAATAACCACACTATCGACATCAAATTCGATAGCCTGTCGTGCCAAGAGTTCCCAATTACGCCCCGCAACGAGCGAGGTAACCTCAAAAAGCTGAGGATTCTCGGCCACGATATCAAGCGTCTGCACACCAATCGAGCCTGTCGAACCAAGTATTGATAGACGTTGTTTCATTCAGAAATATCTTATACTTAAAAGGTTAGAATACAATATAAATTTCAGGGTCAACCACCTTACCCTCGTTCCAAATTTCCAACTCAAATTGAGGGTTAGTCTTATCACCCACCTCTGGCATGGCGTTATAGCCAATCACCTGACGACTCTTCAACGATTGTCCCTTCTCAACAAGCACCTGCGAGAGATTACGATATATCGAGACAAAGCCATTGAAGTGCTGCACAGATACTACCGAGCCTTTATCACCCGACAAAACATCCACCACCGTACCATCGTCAATCGAGGTTACAGGAGCATTTGGCGAGGCTTGAATGGTCACGCCCAACACATTGTCATCGCGCGAGAAGTGGCGTGTGATGATACCCTCGGCTGGTGCAGCAAAGACCAACTTATTGCCGCCCTGCTCGCGATTGCGCAAAGTGCGAGCCAACGAGTATTCGCCATCGCCCTCCATCTCGGCCCTGAGCAGAGAGTCAAACTGCGAAGGTGGCACCAAAGTTTTATCAACCTTAGTGGTATCTGAGTCGCTCAGAGGAGTGCGCACCACAGGAGTACGCCCCTCCATGATCATCGCTACATTTTCATTGTAGGTCAACATTTCGATCATGCGGCGCTCCAACGAGTCGATTCGCATGATATTCTGCACTAACTCATCGTGAGAACGCTCAGCCGAAGTACGATATCCTGGGAAGATATCAAGCACGGGCGTATAGGCCACCAAAAGTAACGCCAACAAAAATAGGAACAACACAAAGGCAGCCAAACTGCCCAACAATCCCGCAGCCGAGATGTGTACATTCCAATCCTCTTCACCCAAAATCGGATCACTCATACTGAATCGCTTACGGCGAAACAGGCTCTTTATATTGTCGCTTAATCGACCCATCTTCCACTTCTTTTTTACTATAACCCTACAAAGATACTCTTTTTTCACTAAACGCCGATGTTCTCAAACCACTATTTTTCTTTTCCAAGCCATTCATCGCCCGCTTTACACCCGAAAAGGTATCACAAACCGAGAAAATCACCCTAAAATTGAATAATTTATCAAACAAATAACGTCAAATAGTTTATTTTTGTTACATTTGCAATTAAAGTAACGAAAAACATTTTAAAATTTAAAATATCATGGTAAAACCTACATTGCTTGTATTGGCTGCTGGTATGGGTTCACGCTACGGTTCCCTGAAGCAGATGGATGGTGTTGGTCCTAATAATGAGGCCATCATCGACTACTCGATTTATGATGCTATCCGCGCTGGTTTCGGTAAGGTGGTATTCGTTATCCGCCACTCTTTTGCTGACGCATTCACAGCGGTATTTAACAAGGAGCGTTTCGGTGGTAAGATTGACGTTGAGATCGTTTATCAGGAGTTGGATTATTTGCCAGAGGGATTCTCTGTACCAGAGGGTCGTGAGAAGCCTTGGGGTACAAACCACGCAGTGATGATGGCTAAGGATGTGATCAAGGAGCCTTTCGCAGTGATCAACGCTGACGACTTCTATGGTGCTGACGCATACAAGGTTATCGGCGAGTATCTCAGCCAGCGTGGTGGCGAGTCAAACCACTACTGCATGGTTGGTTACGAGGTGAACAAGACTCTTTCGGAGAACGGTACTGTTTCTCGCGGTGTATGTGAGATTGATGACGATCGTTTCCTCACATCTATCGTTGAGCGCACAAAGATCGAGCGCAACGCCGAGGGTACAATCGTATTCCACGACTTGGGCGAGGATGAGGCTTTGGAGGAAAACACACCTGTTTCAATGAACCTCTTTGGTTTCACACCAGATTATTTTGCTCACTCTGAGGAGTATTTCAAGGGCTTCTTGAGCGATCCTGCAAACCAGACTAATCTCAAGGCTGAGTTCTTCATTCCACTCATGGTTAACGAGTTGGTAGGCAAGGGTACTTCTAAGCTCAAGGTTTTGAGCACTACAGCTAATTGGTTCGGTGTAACTTATCAGGCTGACAAACCTCAGTTGGTGGCTAAGATCGAGGAGTTGATCGAGGCTGGCGTATATCCACGCAACCTTTGGGGCAAATAATATCTGACATAGAACAAAATTCTATAATTATCGAGACTATCCAATCAGGCAGATTGGATAGTCTCGTTTTTTACGCTAAGTCATAGTATTTAGATTCATATTATTTTTGCTTTTCGTTTTTTTTACATATTTTTGTAGAGTTTAGACTTAATTTGTAATCAGTAGAAAATAAACCAAAATAAAACTTTAAAGCACAACATGAAACGATTAATTTTGTCTCTCGTCTGCTTAACAACCTTACTTAATCTCTCTGCCCAAGAATTAACCGATAGCGTTACCCAGAAACTGATGGGACACGCCATGACGATTCGAGATTTCGGGCGCACAGTTCCTCAGGAGAAGGTTTACTTACATTTCGACAACACAAGCTACTATCAGGGTGATAAAATTTGGTTCCAATGTTATATCGTTTCAGCCGATCAGAATCGTCCATCAAGCCTGAGCAAGACGCTCTATGTAGAGTTGCTCACACCCGAAGGCAATGTGCTCCAAAAGCGTATTCTGCCTATTATTGATGGTCGTTGCAATGGTAATTTCGAGCTCAATCAGTTACCTTTCCATTCAGGATTTTATGAGATCCGCGCCTACACCAAATACATGACTAATTTCGGTGAGGGAACGATCTTCTCGCGAATATTCCCTGTATTCGACAGACCAGAGAAAGAGGGTGATTTCTCTCAGCGCAAAATGATGCGTATGCAGAACGTCAACGCTCAATACAAGAGCCGCCGTAACATGGTCTTCAAAAATGAGCGTCTGAACATAAAGTTCTATCCAGAGAGTGGTAATTCGATCCTCGGTATCAACTCTCGCATGGCATTTGAAGCTACATCGGCCAACGGATCGCCTGTCGAGGTTGAGGGTAAGGTTGTTGACAAGTTCGGTGTAGAGGTTGCGACATTTAAGGTTAACCACGAGGGTCGCGGAGTATTCGACTACACCCCTACCGAGGGCGCTAAGGCGAAGGTCGAGTATGACGGTAAGAGCTATACTTTCGATATGCCACAGCCTTTGAAGGATGGTTTTGCAATGACGGTCGACAATTTGTCTTCGGCCGATAGCATCTATGTCAAAGTTAACAAGAGCAAAACACTTCCTAATACAATGTTGGGCGTAACGCTTATGAGCGGCGGTAAACTCATCGGTTACACCATCGTCAACTGCGAGGGTAGCAAGACTGCCGAATTTGCAATCTCAAAGAAGCGTCTGCCTGCTGGAGTTGCTCAGGTAGTTTTAGCTGACGCGAGCGGACAGATTGTAGCCGACCGCTTGATCTTCTCAAACGCAATTAAGAAGGCGAATATAGAGGTTACTCAGAATCAAGAGACTTATAATCCACACGATGCTATCAACCTGAAATTCAACGTCAAGAATGCCGCTGGAAGACCACTCCAAACATCCATGTCGCTTGCCGTTAGAGAGGGTGAAAATATGTTGGAGACAGGAAACAATATCATGACCGATCTATTGTTGATGTCAGAGATCAAGGGTTATGTACACCGTCCCGAATACTATTTTGAGGCCGATGACGAAGTTCATCGCCGAGCTTTGGACGAGTTGTTGATGGTACAGGGTTGGCGCCGCTATAATTGGAAATGGTGGGCTGGCGTTGAGCAGTTCGACCTAAAGTATATACCAGAGCAGGGTATCGAGGTTCATGGCAGGGTACTCAAGGTGGGTTCGGATGATCCGATGACCGACATTATGCTCTCTTCTCTGCTCACATCGTGCGGTGATGAGAACTACAACGCAGTAAAGGCCGACATCAAGGCTAAAGCCGCAGCAAAGAAGTCGGGCGATGCTGAGGCCGTTGCTACCGAGGAGAATGTCAATGAGGAGGATAATGCTCACATGGGTATTATCGAGGTTGACAGCACTGGAAACTTTGAGTTTATTGGTAATTTCAACGGTAAGTGGAATCTTGTATTTGCCGTAACAAACGATAAAAACCGTGCTAAATCGAGCCGTATCATCCTGGATCGTAAGTTTACTCCAAGACCAAAGGCGTTCACTCCTTCCGATATGCAGGTTCGTATGACCGAGGAGGAGCGTAAGGCTGCCGAGGAGAAGGCAAAGCGCGAGAAAGAGGCGTTGCTCGACACGGTTGGCGGAGGTTTGATCGCCTTTACCGATCCTGATGAGGCAAAGAAAGATTTGGAGGATCGCGTACACAACATCAAAGAGGTTGTCGTTACGGGTGAGGAGACACCAGAGCAGGCTAAATATAACGCTCGCTCGAATGCCATGATGTATTATGATGTAGCAGCCGAGTTGGATGCCATCCGCGATGAGGGTGATAACGTGACCGACTTGAATGTATTACTCGGTCGTTTGAACGAGGATTTCATCGTCACACGAGCCAACCGTATGGGAGGTATCATGAAATCTGACTCTACAAATACATTTGGTGCTCAAGGTTCAGGAAGTTTCTTGGAGCAGGGTGCTAACTATGATGGCAGTAACGGACAGATCACATTCTCCCGCGTAACAACAGATGAAGAGACGGGCGAAGAGGTCTCTGAGACTGTCACAGCAGAGAAGGCCGCAGGTGCGACAGGTGCCATAACTAAGGAGTGGAACGTTACATATAAGGGCAAAGAGCCTCTCTTCATTGTTGATTACGAGCGCGATTACCTTTTGAATGTAACACAAAATGAGTTGGCAAAGTTGATCAATATCAAGTCTATCTATGTCAGCGAGGAGGTCGATGCCATCACCAAATATGCTAACCCTGATGTCTATTCACATCTTGAGGCTTTGAATAAATACTCTTGTGTGGTATTTATCGAGACCTACCCTGTCGGTCAGATCCCTACCGAGCCTAAGCGCGGTGTGCGCCGTACATGGGTGGATGGTTACAGCGAGCCTGTGGAGTTCTATGCGCCCGATTACGCTATTCTGCCTAAGGATGTCGACTATCGCCGTACGCTCTATTGGAATCCTGAGATCAAGACCGATGCCGAGGGTCGCGCAGAGGTTGAGTTCTACAACAACAGCCGTTGTAAGAAGATTAAGGTTTCAGCCGAAACCGTTGCCAAAGATGGATCAATCGGTGCTACCATGTAATTTGACATAGGCCGAGGAGATCAGGCAACAGAGATAAGGGCGGTGAATGAGGTCATTTCACCGCCCCTTTTAGTTAAATCACCCGACTGCTATATTGTTTTATAATGTTTTGCCATATATTTGTAAAAAATATATACTATGAGTAGATTAAGATATATACTTTGCGCCATGCTTTCTATCATAGGTGTGGTAAATATGGAGGCTACGGCACAAACTGCCACCGACTCGTTGACACACAACTTGATGCAACATGCAGTAACAGTCCGCGACTTCGGCCGTACTGTACCACAGGAGAAGGTATACCTCCACTTCGACAATACGAGCTATTATCAGGGAGATAAGATATGGTTCCAATGTTATGTGGTTTCGGCTGACCAGAATCGCCTGTCGAATCTTAGCAAAACACTATATGTTGAGCTCCTCAATCCAGAAGGTGCCGTAATCGACAAACGCTCACTCCGCATTGAGAAGGGGCTTTGCAACGGCAATTTCGAGCTAAATCAGATTCCATTTCAATCGGGATTTTATGAGATCCGCGCCTACACCAAATACATGACTAACTTTGGTGAAGGAACTATCTTTTCACGCATATTCCCTGTATTCGATCTTCCAAAGCAGGATGGCAACTACTCTGAGCGCCGCATGGTGCGTATGCAAAACATCAATGCCAAGTCGCAGAATCGCCGCAACATGGTCTTCCGCCAAGAGAAGCTAAATCTCAAATTCTACCCCGAAGGTGGTAATCTTGTTGCAGGATTAAAATCAGCCGTTGCGTTTGAAGCTACCTCGGCATACGGTACACCTCTTGACATCGAGGGTGAGATCCAGGACAAACAAGGTCAAACAATTACCCGATTCAAGGTCAACCACGAAGGACGTGGAGTGTTCGACTACACACCTCGAGATGGCGATAAAGCTGTGGTTGAGTATGGCGGCCAGCGACACACCTTCACATTGCCTAAGCCGCTGGCTATGGGCTATGTAATGACGGTGGACAACCTCTCGTCAGCGGATAGCATACGAATCAGCATTTCAAAGAGTGCAGAAGCCCCTGCAATGCCTCTCGGCACAACTATTATGAGCGGCGGAAAACTCTACAACTATGCTATCATCAACTGCGAAGGTGATCAACCAGCACAGCTCAATGTTGCAAAGAAGAAATTACCCGCAGGCGTAGCGCAAGTGATTCTCTCGGATGCCGCAGGTAAAGTTATCGCTGACAGATTAATTTTCGTTAAGAGTGCCAAACGTGCCAACATCAAAGCCTCTGGAATAAACAAGGAGTTAAAGCCGCATGAGCATATAAAACTCAAATTTGATGTCAGCAACGATTTCGGACAACCCGTAAAGACCTCTATGTCGGTTGCGATCAGAGATGGCGAGGAGTGCATCCTTGCCAACCACAATATCATGACAGATCTTCTACTGATGTCGGAGATCAAAGGATATGTCCACAACCCTACATTCTACTTCAAAACAGACGATGCCGCTCATCGTCAGGCCCTTGATGAGTTATTGATGGTACAGGGCTGGAGACGCTATAATTGGGAATGGTGGGCTGGTTTAAAGCCATTCGACCTGAAGTATATCCCCGAACAGGGTATCGAGGTACGCGGTCAGGTATTGAAGGTCGGGTCAGACGATCCGATGACCAATATTCAACTCTCATCACTGCTTACATCGCGCGGAGATGAGGAGTATAATGCTGTGAAGGCGGATATCAAGGCTAAAGCTCAGCAGGGAGTCATTGCTAACGATAGCGACAACCCCGAGGACAATGCCCACATGGGAATTATTGATGTCGACAGCACAGGCCATTTCGAGTTTATAGGCAACTTCAACGGCAAATGGAACTTGGTGCTCGCTGTCACCAACGACAAGAATCGAGCTAAGGCCAGTCGTATTATCATAGACCGCACGCATACTCCAAAACCTTCAGATTATAAACCTTCCGATATGTTGATACGTCTGAGCGATGAGGATCAAGCTAAGGCTGATGCCGAGGCTGAAGCTCAACAGGAGTTGAAACGTCAAAAACGCGAATTGAAAGATACCGTAGGTGGCGGATTGATCGCTTTTACCGACCCAAATGAGGCTAAGAAAGACTTGGAGGATCGAGTACACAACATCAAAGAGGTGGTTGTCGAGAGTGACGAGACACCTGAAAAGGAGAAGTATGTTGCACGTGCGAACTCTTCGGCCTACTATGACGTTGCCACCGAAATGGATCACATACGCGATTTAGGCACTTCGGCGACCAACATTTCATTGCTTTTGGCTCAGATAGACGACAACTTCATAGTCTCACGCACCCAATTAGCTGGAGCAACATTCCAAGCCGAGAGTAATTCCGAGTTCGAGGCTCAAGGTTCAGGCGCGATGGAGGCTGAGCAAGGTTTTACACTCGAGGAGAGAGAGTGGTATATATATTACAAAGGCAAAGAGCCGCTCTTTATCGTTGATTATAAGCGCGACTATGGCGAGGTGCCACAACAAGAGTTGGTGAAGCTCAACTCCGTCAAGTCACTCTATGTCAGCGAGGAGGTAGAAGCGATTGCCAAGTATGCCAACCCCGACAAGTATTCTCGCATGCAGGCATTGAACAAATATTCGTGTGTAGTATTCATCGAGACCTTCCCTGTCGGTCAGATTCCGACCGAGCCTAAACGTGGTATGCGCCGCACATGGGTAGATGGTTACACCCAACCCGATGAATTTTACTCGCCCGACTACTCTCAGTTGCCTAAGGATGTTGACTATCGCCGTACACTCTATTGGAATCCTGCATTACAAACCGATGATAAGGGTCGCGCCGAGATTGAATTTTACAACAACAGCCGCACCAAACGGATACAAATCTCCGCCGAAACAGTCACAAATGACGGCTCGTTGGGGGCTTTGCAGCAGTAGGTCACATAAAAGAAATAAGCAGGCTATATTTAGGCCTGCTTATTTATTCTTTCATACAACTCTATCACCTGCCAAGCCTCCCGAACATCATGCACACGAAGAATAGTTGCACCTTGACGCAAAGCCTCCCAATTCAGAGCTATGGTGCCAGCCAAAGACTCTTCGGGAGTGATATCGAGCGTACGATATATCATCGACTTACGCGACAGACCCGCCAATACAGGATAACCCAGCTCGCAGAGTTGCGATAGAGAGCCAAGTAATTCAAAATTTTGTTCCACACTCTTAGCGAAGCCAAATCCTGGATCGAGGATCAACTGCTTCACTCCGCGCTGGAGGAGAATGTTCACTCGCTCTTTAAAGTATTCACACACCGCACGACAAACGCCACCACGATATTCAGTCATCGTCTGCATCGTTTGTGGAGTCCCCCTCATGTGCATAGCGACATAAGGTAGATCATACTCCGCCACCACATCTAAGATGGCTGTATCAATCTCACCCGCCGAGATATCATTAACAACTACCCCACCAACCAAATTTACAGCACGGCGTACTATCTCGGAGCGGAACGTATCGACAGAAATCGTGACTTCGGATGATACTTCTCTAACCGCACGAAGCCCCAACTCAACTCGTTGCCACTCCTCCTCTATCGAAATATCCTTTGCATCGGGGCGAGAAGAGTAACCTCCTATATCAATTATTGAAGCACCTTGTGCAATGCATTCCTTGACTCGCTGAACAATGGCCTGATGGCTCATAGTACGGCTCGCACCATAGAACGAATCATCGGTCACATTGACAATCGCCATCACCTGCCGCCGACAAGGATCAAACGATTTAACACTTTGATTCATACATATATCGTTTATGCAATTGTTCTACGTCACTCTCCAGATAATCCAATCTCAGATTCACTATACATCTGTCAGCACGACCATGCAACTCATCATCGCTCATCTGGTGGCTGATTCTACTCAGAACAGCCTCTCGCTCAACACCATCACGCTCCATTGCACGGCGTACACGCTCCTCAAGCGGTGCCATAACCGCCAAAGTGGTATCAACCTCACCCTCGAAACTCGCCTCAAACAAAATTGCGCTCTCAAATATCACGTAAGGGGCACTCTGCTGCTCAGCCCAACGGCGAAAATCGGCCTTTACGGCAGGGTGAACTATTGAGTTTAGGCGCTGTAACTTCTCCTCGTCACCAAAAACTTGGCCTGCAAGGTATGCTCTATTCAACCCCTGCTCGCCATAACATTCAGCTCCGAAAGCATTAATAATAGCCTCTCTGATATCTTGATCGAGCGCCATCAACTCCTTAGCCTTAGCATCGGAATCGTAAATAGCAGCTCCCCACTCTGCCAACATTTGACAAACGGTACTCTTGCCACTTCCGATTCCTCCTGTAATACCTACTTTATACATATTAGAGTGAATTATTATAACAAAGAAGAAGCGCACACCGCTTCTTCCCAATACTCGTAAATTATTTTACTCCTCGATATTTTGCTGTTCATCATGTCTTATCTCCAGACGAGGGATGTCTCCCAACGAGACAATTTTGATATCGCTATAACGTACCGAAATCGCACTCTGCACGCTCTGAGGATCAAGCACATACCACTCGCTGACAATCTCGTCATTCTCGCCGCTACGCTCCTGCTCGATGGTGTATTTCAGATCACCCAGCTTAATCTTCTGCTCCTTATGATAAAGACGATATCCCACCAAATAGGAACCTTTACCCTCTACAACGCAAGGCACCTTCAAACGCTCGCCGTCAATATTAAGGTAGACATGGAAATCAGTGGTATAGACATACTGCAACTTCAAGATATACCAAAACAGGAACGACATACACATCAACGTGACAAAGACTGGAGAAACCCAAGCCTTCAGACGGCGCCAACCAACTTTTATGCTATCGAGAAATCGTTTCATAGTGAAGACAAAGTTATAAAAAAAATAGGTTGCAACCAATGTGATTGCAACCTAATTTACATTAAACCCTCAAATTATTTCTTAGCAACACCATCCTTACGGCGCAAAATGTCGTAAGCGATAGGAGTTGCAACGAATACTGAAGAGTAAGTACCGATCACAATACCAAGGATCAATGCGAAGACGAAACCACGCAAAGTCTCACCACCGAAGATGAAGATAGCGATCAATGTTACAAGAGTCGTACCTGAAGAGTTCATTGTACGAGACAATGTTGAGTTAATCGCCTGGTTGATATTTGTACGCATATCACGCTTAGGGAAGAGTGTGATATACTCACGGATACGGTCGAAGATAACCACAGTATCGTTGATAGAGTAACCGATGATTGTCAAGATCGCAGCGATGAATGCCTGGTTAACCTCCAAGCTAAATGGCATAATGCTGTAGAACATTGAGAAGATACCGATTACAAGGAATGCATTGTAAGCAAGCGCCGCTGTCGCACCTGTTGCCCACTGCCAACGCTTAAATCGAACTGTGATGTAGAGTCCGATAGCTACAAGTGAGAACAACACTGCATAGAATGCGTTGAACACCATATCCTTCGCGATAGCAGGACCGATCTTCTCAGATGAGATGATACCGTTGATATCCTCCTGAGTAGATGAGAAGGCATCCAAAGTGATAGGATATGAGTAGAAGCCCTTAACTGCCTCATAAATCAAAGCGTCTACCTCGGCTGTAGCCTCCTCAGATGTATCATCATACTTATACTGAGTCATGATACGCATCTGGTTCTCCTCGCCGTACTGCTTAACCTCGATAGATGACTTAGCAGCGTCATCTGAAACCAAAGTCTTCTCCAAAGCTGTACGAACATCCTCAGCCGAAACCTTCTGGTCGAAACGAACAACGTATGTACGACCACCTGTAAAGTCAACACCTGAGTTCAAGCCCAAAGTTGCCAATGAGATGATTGACAAAACGATCAAAGAGCTACACAAGATGTAAGAAGCCTTACGCTTACCAATAAAGTCGAAGTTTACGTTAGCCAACCAATTCTCTGACCATGAGCGAGAGAATGAGATGTGACCCCACTTACGCTCAACCCACTCAATCAACATACGAGTGATGAAGATTGCACAGAAGAGTGAAGTCAAAATACCGATAACGAGTGTTGTCGCAAAACCCTGAACAGGACCTGTACCGAATACGAACAATACAACACCTGTGATGATTGTTGTCAACTGACCATCGATGATAGCTGAGTATGCATTAGAGAAACCATCCTTGATAGCTGTACTCAAGCCCTTGCCTGCACGCAACTCCTCCTTCACACGCTCGTAAATGATGACGTTGGCATCCACCGCCATACCCATTGTCAATACGATACCCGCGATACCAGGCAAAGTAAGAACTGAGCCGAACGATACCAATACGCCCATCAAAAGGAATACGTTGAGGATCAAAGCCATATCGGCCAACCAACCTGCAGTCTTATAGAAAAGACCCATGTAGAGAAGTACCGCGATGAAGGCCATGATGAACGAGATCATACCTGCATTGATAGACTCCTGACCGAGTGATGGACCTACTACTGTATCCTGAATGATACGAGCTGGAGCAGGAACCTTACCTG
Organism: uncultured Alistipes sp.; assembly: GCA_964437405.1. Lineage (GTDB taxonomy): Bacteria > Bacteroidota > Bacteroidia > Bacteroidales > Rikenellaceae > Alistipes. The sequence continues at coordinate 45 of CAYTGT010000006.1, read as the reverse complement.
ACTTAAGTACGTTAGCCAAGTCCTGAGCCTCCTGGATAGTGAAGT
>CAYTGT010000005.1:0-20193 GCA_964437405.1 uncultured Alistipes sp. | reverse complement strand
TAAAGTGGACATCGATCGCTAAATCCACATCCTAGTCCATTCACCCATTGCTCGGCGTGCTGGTGCGTTGTTATAGAGTACATTGTAAACCATGTCGGCAATCGGCAACTTCAACTCCTTGTCGACCGAAGTGTGACGTATACATTTAGCGGCATAGTAACCCTCAGCTACCATCGTCATCTCATTCATCGCACTCTTTACCGTACATCCACGACCTATGAGCAACCCAAATCGGCGGTTACGGCTATAATTAGAGTAGCAAGTAACCAACAAATCTCCCAACGATGCCGAAGCCAACACCCGATGTTTAGCGCTACCGAATGAAGCGAAGAAACGACTCATCTCGGCGGCACAATTAGAGATCAATACCGCTACAAAGTTATCACCATAACCCAGACCCACAGCCATGCCGACAGCAATGGCATATATATTCTTCATGATCGAGGCATACTCAACGCCCTCTAACTCTTCCGACTCGCTCACCATAATATATGGTCGCGAGAACATCTCAATCATTTGTTTTCGATGTTGAGCGTTGCGACACACCGCAGTCAGATATGACAGACGATGCAGTCCCACCTCTTCGGCGTGTGATGGGCCCGTAATCAGCGCTATATCCGATTGCAAAACGCCATATCGTACCATTACATAATCCGTCAGCGGCAAATATTCATCGGGCACTATTCCCTTTACTGCCGAAATCACCAACTTACCCTCAAGCAAAACCTCCAAAGGCTCCAATACCTTTTTAGCAAAAGCCGAAGGCATAGCCAGCACCACATTTTGAGCCGTAGCGACCACCTCGTTTATATCTGACGATGGGTTGACCAAACTCATATCAAGATCAACATCACGCAAATATTTACAATTTCGGCCATCGTTCACCACCGATTCTAACACCTCCTCGTTCAAGATATGCCAATTGACTCGATACTGATTCTCTGTCAATATCTTAACGATGGCTGTTGCCCAACTTCCATAACCTACAACGGCACATATATTATCTTGCTTCTGCATCGAAATGCCTCGATAAAATGGTATTTTAAATTGCAAATGTAGCAAAAATTTCGCAACCTAAAGCCTTAACCCTTAGAAAAGCGTAAACTTGCATCCCACTTGGAAGTAAGCGCGGCGATTACTTGGATTGACCATAAACTGCGAATAGATAGGCAATTTATAGCCCGAATTTTGCGACAACAGGATATCATACGAAGCCTTCAACGAGAGCATATTGACATGAAAACCCGAAGAGTTGTCATCGTATCGCGATGTGTAATATGGCACCACACCCACAATGCCCGCGAAATTCACGTGCGCAATGCGGAACGGTACTGTCGCCAAAAAATATGAACTATATGATCGCTCGCCCTTGTGATTCAGGCCGTCATGACCGAAAACGGTGGTAGTCCACTCGGTAATAAAATATTTCCAATCATAATTGAGCACCACCTCAACGCCATGCGAAGCGTGACCGATTCTACCGTATGTGAAGATTCCCTTGCCGCGAGCATTGGTATAGACATCTTTCAGAGCCACATTCAGACGTGGCGTGAGCTGATACTTGAGCAAGATATCAATCTCATACTTTTCGGGATTTTCCTGTGGCGAGAGCTGTGCATTACCCCAAAGAAAGAAGTTCAAACCCTTCCACTTCAAGCCCATCACAGGCTGGATGCTGACACCAGCCAGACGCTGACCGCGCCAAAGGTAGATATTTGTCAAATCGGTAGTCAGATATGGTTTCACGGCACTCTCCTTCTTGCTTGGCGCGATACCGTTTACCACACTCTCTGTCGTACCTTCAGTCTCTCCATCAACGAAGTTTTCTGCCGAGACATGAGATACACACATCAGCGCTGCCGCTAACACCACAACTCGACACAAACTCTTGAAATATTGCATAATACTATCCTCTTACAATTAATTTTTTCGACACAAAATATCTATTTGCCCGCGCAAAAGTACTCAATTATTCGCACCCTTACAAATGTTCTGAACCTCAGGCAACCAGATTTCGGCAAAAAAACTGACACATAAGATGATTTACTCTCTGCCGCCACAAGCCGACTATCGCTGACCGTGATTAATTTAATGAAAAATTTACCTCAGAAAGTTGGAAAATTCTCCCTTCTTTTTGCTACCTTTGTGCTGTCGTATCGCCATTTTCGGATGGCGGGGCGATTGGGTGTGGCAAAAATCCGCCAAAGCAAACCCATAAAGCATTGAAATATAAATAGATAATACAGATATGGGATTTTTTTCATTAACACAAGAGTTGGCTATCGACCTCGGTACTGCCAACACTTTGATCATCTACAACGGTAAGGTTGTAGTCGATGAGCCTTCGATCGTGGCGCTTGACGTTCACACAGGCAAGGTGATGGCCATCGGTCAGCAGGCACGCCAGATGCACGAGCGTACCAACCCTAACATCAAGACAATCCGCCCACTCAAGGAGGGTGTGATTGCTGATTTCAACGCTACTGAGTTGATGCTTCGCGGCTTGATCAAGAAGGTTCGCACCACAAGTAGCATGTTTGCACCATCGCTCCGCATGGTGATCTGTATCCCTTCAGGCTCTACAAACGTAGAGATCCGCGCCGTACGTGACTCTGCCGAGCACGCTGGTGGCCGTGACGTCTACATGATCCACGAGCCTATGGCGGCAGCTTTGGGTGCAGGACTCGATGTAGAGGCTCCAGAGGGTAACATGGTTATCGACATCGGTGGTGGTACTTCCGAGATCGCTTGTATCTCGTTGGGTGGTATCGTATATTCTGAGTCTATCAACGTGGCAGGTGATGTATTCACCGAGGATATCAAGAACTACGTCCGTCAGCAACATAACATCCGTATCGGTGAGCGCACAGCCGAGGCTATCAAGTGCGCTATCGGCTCGGCTCTGCCTGAGTTGGACGAGGAGCCAGAGGATTACGTAATCACTGGTCCTAACGTCTTGACAGCTCTGCCTCAGACCGTCACTTTGAGCTACAACGAGATCGCATACGCTTTGGAGAAGTCACTCATCAAGTTGGATGCAGCGTTGATGAAGGTTTTGGAGAACATTCCGCCTGAGCTTTACGGCGATATCGTTAAGAACGGTATCTACTTGGCTGGTGGTGGTGCCTTGATCAAGGGCCTTGACAAGCGCCTCTCTAACAAGTCAGGCTTGCCTGTTCACATTGCCGAGGATCCATTGCGTGCTATCGCAAGAGGTACAGGTATCGCAATGAAGAACATCGACAAGTTCTCATTCCTGATGAAGTAACCCCTCACACTCAATAAGGAGACAAATTTCAATCCTAAGAACAAGTAAGGATAGGGGATAAACGAAGGAGGATTTAATAGAAAATGAGGCTGTCCGACAATTATGTTTCGACAGCCCCGTTTTTATAATAGACTTTCAGAAGTTGAGAGTAGGAGCTATAGGTTGCTTAAAAGGCTATGTATAAACTGATTGAATTTTTGCGCCGTATATATGTCGTGCTGCTGTTTATCTTGATCGAGACGGTGGCACTGAACTACTATGCGCACTCCTCATACTACACCCAAGCCAAGATCCTCTCACGTGCCAATAGCGTCTTCGGGACATTACAAGGCTCGGTATTCAGCGTTAAGCACTTCTTTACCCTGCGTAAAGAGAATATCCAGCTGAGCGAGCGTATCGCCCAATTAGAGAGCCAGTTGGCCTCATACCGTGAACGCAAGCAGAATATGCAGACCGATAGTTTGGGATTCGAGCGCATGGATTCAATACTCTATGAAAGTATCTCGCAGTATCGTTATACCACAGCCCGAATCATCCAGAGTACCATCAGCCACAACCGCAACTACATCACGTTGAATCGCGGACTGATGCATGGCGTAGTGGAGGATATGGCGGTCATAACCCCTACGGGAGTGATGATCGGATATGTTGTCGGCTGCTCGGAGCGCTACTCGGTGGTTCTACCATTGCTCAATACCGACTTCCGCACAAGTGGTAAGATCGTGGGTGATGACAACTTCGGCTCGATATATTGGGATGGCCATAGCCCTTATAAGGTGCAGATGACCGAGCTGTCGAAATATGCCCAGATTGAGGAGGGGCAAGAGGTTGTCGCTTCGGGACTCTCTCACTACTTCCCCGAAGGTATCCGCATCGGATATGTCGACAGTTTCACGCTTAACGAAAACCAGACTTCGTATGATGTCGAGATTCGTTTGGCGGCCAACATGACAAAACTTAACAATGTCTTGCTGATCGAGAACATCGACTATGGCGAAATCTCACACTTGGAACAAAGTCAAAGTGGTAAAGAATAAACTTAACTAAGGTAGATGCAGAAGAATCTAATATATGCCTCTATGGGAGTTGTGCTGGTGTTGTTGCAGATATTTCTGTTCGACAACATCGCTCTGACCTCATATTTCCATCCGTTGATCTATGTGGCATTCATCATTTTGTTGCCACTCGACACCAAACCTATCTGGACGATGTTGCTATCGGCTGCGATGGGTCTTGTAATCGACATCATGACGGGCATGGGTGGTCTGAACGTCATCGCCTGTACGGCTTTGGGTTTCTTCCGCCCGATAATCCTCAGTGCAGTGAGTGGACACTCTACTACGGGCGAGAATGCCATCACAGGCATGCACCGCTTCACCGAAAAGATCATGTTGTGGTATATCATTGCGATGGTTGGCTTCCACAGCTTGATATACTTCACTTTGGAGGCTCTTTCGTGGGATCACATCTTCCGCACTCTGCTGCGACTCATTATCAGCGACTTGGGAGCGATACTCTTTATCTGGTATTTCGTTAAACTCTTTATCGAGAAGATTCTCAAAAAGTAGTCATGTCGCAGAACGATTCACATACACGCCGTTTGATCCTGCAACTCATCGTGTTGCTCATCTTCGGGGTCATGGCTTGTCGAGTGGGATATATCCAACTTATTGACACACAATACAAACGATTAGCAGCACGTAACGTCTTGCGCTACGAGGTGCAGTATGCTCCTCGCGGCGAGGTTGTCGACCGCAACGGCGAGTTTTTGGTGCAGAGCATGGAGTGTTATGACCTGATGGTTGTCTACCGCGACATCGGCAAACAGGGCTTCGACACCACACGTCTGTGCAACATCATCGGAATCTCGAAAGAACGCTTGATGCGTTCGCTCAGAGACGCACGCACAGCACCTCGTAAGGCGTGGTTGGTGACAAACTACATTCCCAAAGAGGTGAAGCTCCGCTTCGAGGAGTGTAACTTTCCTGGATTCTACACCGTATTCCGTACCGCACGCCAATATCCACGTAAGATTGGAGGAAACCTTTTGGGATATGTCGGCGAGGTAAATGCCGACATTATCAAGCGCAACCCTGAGTACAAAAGTGGCGACTACATCGGCATGAGCGGTGTGGAGGCTGCATACGAAAAGGAGCTAAGAGGTAAGGACGGAGTGAAGATTTTAGAGCGCGACACACACGGCGCCATCAAAGGCTCTTATATGGACGGAGCCTTCGACTCGTTGCCTGTGCCTGGGAAACGCCTCACATGTACCATTGACGCCAAATTACAGGCTTTTGCCGAGGAGCTGATGAAGGATAAGGTGGGAGCTGTGGTTGCTATCGAGCCAAAGACGGGAGAGATTTTGGTTATGGCCTCATCGCCCACATACGACCCCGATGAGATGGTGGGTCGCGAGCGAGGTAACAACTACATGAAGATGCTCGGCAACAAGCGCCAGCCACTCTTCAACCGCGCTGTAAAGTCGAAGTACCCTCCTGGATCGACATTTAAGTTGGTGCAGGGTCTTATCGGATTGCAGGAGGGGGTGCTGACTCCCGAAAAGGCATACCCTTGTCATGGAGGTTATCACGTGGGACGTATCAGCCAGAAGTGCCACGCCCACTACTCGCCTCTCGATCTAAGAAATGCCGTAGGACACTCTTGCAACGCATACTTCTGCTATGTATTCCGCGATATTATCGACAACCGCAAGTTCAAAAATGTCAAGGAGGGCTTGGATGTCTGGGCTGAGTACGTGCGTAGCTTCGGCTATGGCCGTAAACTCGACTCCGACTTCTTGGGCGAGGGTCCAGGAACAGTGCCAACAAGCGAACTCTACAACAAGCGTTATCGTGGCTCATGGAACTCTTTGACGGTGCTTTCGCTCTCAATCGGTCAGGGAGAGTTGGGTTGTACCCCGATGCAGATGGCAAACTTGGCCTGCATCGTGGCCAACAGAGGTTACTACTACATCCCTCACATCGTGAAGGCCATCGAGGGACGCGACTCGATAGATCAGAAGTTCTACGAGAAGCAATATACCAAAGTTGATCCTAAGCACTTCGAGCCTATTGCCGAGGGTATGTGGCGAGGTGTAAACATCCCTGGTGGAGGAACATCCAACCGCGCATATTTGGCAGGATACGATGTCTGCGGTAAGACTGGTACGGCACAGAACCCACACGGTAGAGACCACTCTACATTCCTCTCGTTCGCGCCGAAGGATGATCCAAAGATCGCCATCTCGGTATATGTCGAGAACGGAGGTTTCGGTGCTACCATCGCCCTGCCTATCGCCTCACTCATCGAGGAGATGTACCTTACCGACACTATCACTCGCCCACAGATGGTCGAGCAGGTTAAAAACATGAAGATTTACTATCCGCACTATGACAGGAAATAATATACATAAGGCCTCGTTGTTCGAGGGAGTAGATCGCGTGGCGGTACTACTCTACATCTTGCTCACGCTGTGCGGACTTGTGGTGATCACTGCAGCTTCGTATGATGATTCGATCGCAGGATTCTTCTCATTCCAACACTTCTACATCAAGCAGGTAGTTTGGATGGGTGCGGCCTACACCGTTGCACTTGTTATTCTGCTGCTCGATTCGCGATACTACCACATGTACTCCTACTACGCTTATGCATTAGGTATATTCCTACTGCTTACTGTTCTGCTCTTTGGACGTGAGGTCAACGGTGCGAAGGCGTGGTTTGAGTTTGGAACTTTCCGTTTTCAGCCCGCCGAGTTTGCGAAGATCGCAACGGCATTGGCTGTAGCGCGACTGATGAGTAACTATACATTCTCAATCAAACGTATCGGCGATCTGATACGTGTCGCCTCGATTATCCTTTTGCCGCTGGCGATTATCATCATGCAGAACGATACGGGATCGGGTGTGGTGTTGTGCTCGTTCATCATAGTGCTTTATCGTGAGGGTTTGAACAAGTGGCTGTGTATCCCTATCATTATGGTAGCCACGCTCTTTATCTTCTCGTTTCTTTTCTCACCATTGGCTCTGCTGGTGGTCTTGATTCTGCTCTATGCAACCTCTAATGCGATGATGATTGGCGGATATTGGCGCACACACATCATCTTTGTAGCCTCGATTGCTTTGGGTGCACTTCTGCTCTATGGCATATCGGCCATCTTCTGGGGTGGTGCGCTGAGCGGATATTCGGCTTTGATTATCACGACTATCATCGGCGTAATCGTGGCAGCTATCTTTGCCATTCGCAAGAATTTGACCTCGATATTTCTGACCTTAGCGCTCTTTGTCGGCTCAATGGTCTTTGTCCCTACGGCAGATGTGATTTTTGAGTCGGTGTTGAAACCTCACCAGAAGGAGCGAATCCTCAGTTTTTTGGGAATCATCAACGATCCGAGCGGCGTGGATTACAACGTCAACCAATCGAAGATCGCCATCGGTTCGGGTGGACTCTTCGGTAAGGGATTTATGGAGGGTACGCAGATCAAATACAACTTCGTGCCAGAGAAGCACACCGACTTTATCTTCTGCACCGTTGGCGAGGAGTGGGGATTCATAGGTGCAATGGTTGTTATGACGTTGCTTTGTGCGCTGATTCTGCGACTGATGAAGATGGGCGAAAGACAACAAGAGCCATTCAGTAGAATTTATAGTTATTGCGTGGCCTCGATTCTGCTCTTCCACGCATTGGTAAATATCGGCATGACGGTGGGCCTAATCCCTGTGATGGGAATCCCATTGCCATTCCTCAGCTACGGAGGATCATCGCTTGTGGCCTTCACCATTCTGGTCTTTGTCGCCATCCGCCTCGATGCCTCCCCCCGCAAAGGCGCAATGTCAATTAGATAAAATGTCTTGAAGGCTATACGATTATATGAAAAATGCCCCACAAGTTTTAACCAAACCTGTGGGGTATTTTTTTTAACTATTTAGCCTAAACTTCATACGAATTTTACAACTTACGCACCCAGATGTTGCGGAAACTGATTGGCTCACTTGGATCGCCGTGCATCTGCAAACGGATAGGGCCGTCACCATGCTTCACTACACGTGGCAAGCCAATATACTCGGTAGTACCCTGAATCACAAAGTTGTTAAGGAGCAACACGCCATTATGAATCAAAGTGATAGTTGGGTGTACCTTATATGTACCATCCTCGTTAAATACAGGGGCGTTGTAGATGATGTCATAGACATTCCACTCGCCTGGCTTACGCATTGCATTAGCCAATGGACGTACCTGCTTGTAGATACTACCTGTCTGGCCGTTTGAGTAGGTCTCGTTGTTGTAGCAATCAAGCACCTGCACCTCATACATACCCTGCAAGAAGACGCCACTATTACCGCGACCCTGGCCTGTACCTGTGATATTCTTAGGCACGCACCACTCGATATGGAGCTGCATAGAGCCGAAGTGCATCTTAGTCTCGATATCGCCTTTGCTCTTATCTACGGTAAATACGCCGTCATGTATCTTCCAATCGGCATCACCACCTGTCTTACAGCTCTTCCATGCGCTGAGGTTTGTACCATCGAACAACACGATAGCATCTGAAGGCGCTGTGTTGGTCTTAATGTCGCCTGGTGTCACCACCTTTGGCTGTGGAGTCCAGAACTCAGTCATTCCAGGACGCATACCCTCTGGTTTTGGATACTCTTTCTTCTGCTGTGCAGAGGCACCCACGAAAAGCATTACTGCAAGTGCCGACAAAATAACTCTCTTCATCTTTAATACTTATTTTATATGTTTATGAATTTGTTTTGCTAAAATTTTGGCAATTTCCATGGCTTACGATACTCTGGGCAGAGGAGTTTGTTAGCCTCGCGGTTATCAAACAAACCACGTTTCTCGTCATAATGCAATGCCGCGCCGACACGTGCTGAGAGATTTCCCAACTGAGCAAACTTAGCGCACAAAGCGCCATTCTCTACTGTGCAGGCGGTCTCTTTATTGCGACTGCGGATACAATCCAAGAAGTTGCGCATATGCTTGTGGCGGTCAGCATAATCGGGGTCACGCACCTCGACAGGTATTCTTCCATGAACGGGATATACCTGCCAGCTCTCGCGATTAACCACCAGCGAGCCATTCTCGCCAACGAACTCTACACCGTAGTTACGGCCATAAGGACCCGACTCGAAGGCTTGATTTGTCCAATTGATTGTAAAGTCGTCATACTCCCACACAACCGACATGGTATCGAATGTCTCTGCCATATTATCGGGGTATGAGTAGTTACCGCCCGAAGCCACTACACGTTTAGGCATACTCTTCACGTTCATGCCCCACAACGCCATATCAAGCAGATGCACACCCCAATCGGTCAGCAATCCGCCGCCATAGTCCCAAAACATACGCCACTGACCATAATAGTAACGTGGATTAAACTCTCGCTCAGGTGCAGGGCCCAACCACATATCGAAATCTATATCCGAAGGTGCTGCGCCGCTCTCGGCATGGGCAACATTGCAATAAGAGAAGTTCGCCCAGACGTTAACCTTCGCGATACGCCCCAACTTGCCGCTGTCGATATAGCGCTTCATCTCGTGCCAATGCTCGCCGCTACGTTGTTGCTGGCCCACCTGTACAACCTGATTGTAGTGGCGTGAGGCGGCAGCCATCAGGTCACACTCGGCGATGGAGTTGGCTATCGGTTTTTCGACATAGACATCCTTACCCGCAGCGCATGAATCAATCATCTGCAAGCAGTGCCAATGGTCAGGGGTGCCGATCACCACCACATCAATATCCTTGCGCTCCAGCATCTTGCGATAATCGCCATAGATATCGGGCTTATGCGAAGATCTCTTCACAATCTCGGCCGCGCGCGACTCCAATATACTGCTATTCACATCGCACAGCGCCACACATCGAGTCTCAGGGAAAGCCAACAGATCATTCAAGTCGCCCCAACCCATGCCTCGCGCACCGATAAGGCCGATATTGATGCGATCACTCGCCGCCACCTTGCGGGCTGAAGCCTCACTTCGTCCCGACAGCGATGGAGCCACAACGCCCGCAACGGCCATTGCGCCCATTCGTTTAAGGAAATCTCTACGTGTAACCATAAGTCAGAATAAGATTTAGGTTCTAATTTCATTATCTGATTCCTTTTGGCTCAAGCGTGATCCACAAAAAATGAAGGTCGCCCTCTACTTAAGAAAAATCGCCCGAAAAGAATCTACTCCCCAAAGATAAAAAATTTCGACCATATAAACACACTATCGGGCAATAATTTATCGCCGAAATGCAAAAAAATAGGTCGTCATTTTCAGCCTTTCGATTTTGACGGTTGATGATAAATCATTATCTTTGATAAAAATTTATCCTATGGCAATTTTCAAAGTAGAGGGAGGACATCGTCTCCACGGTAGCGTAACGCCTCAGGGCGCGAAGAATGAAGCTCTTCAGATTTTATGTGCGACATTGCTTACTCCCGAGAGGGTCGTTATAAATAATGTACCGCAGATTCTCGACATCATGCAGCTCATCGAGCTTTTGCAGAAGATGGGTGTCAAGGTTGAGCGCCTGTCGGCCGATAGCTACGCCTTTACTGCTAAAGATATTGATTTGGATTATCTGCGTACGGAGGATTACCTTACCCGTTGCCGCCGTCTGCGTGGTTCGGTGATGATGATTGGCCCGCTGTTGGCTCGTTTCGGCGTGGGTTATATGCCAAAGCCTGGAGGTGACAAGATTGGCCGCCGCCGCTTGGACACCCACTTTTTGGGATTCCAAAAGTTGGGCGCAGAGTTCAACTTCGACAAGGCTGAGGAGTTTTTCTCAGTGGAGGCTAAGAGATTGAAGGGTTGTTATATGTTGCTTGACGAGGCTTCGGTGACAGGAACTGCCAACATCGTTATGGCCGCCGTATTGGCCGAGGGTGTTACGACAATCTATAACGCCGCGTGCGAGCCTTATCTTCAGCAGCTCTGTAAGATGCTTAACCGCATGGGTGCAAAGATCTCAGGTATCGCATCCAACCTCTTGACCATCGAGGGCGTGAAGGAGTTGGGCGGTACGGAGCATACGATGCTTCCTGACATGATCGAGGTAGGTAGCTTTATCGGAATGGCGGCTATGACGCAGTCGGAGCTCACGATTAAGGATGTATCATACGAGAACTTGGGAATCATCCCTGCACAGTTCCGCCGCTTGGGCATCGAATTTGAGCAGAGAGGCGATGATATCTACATCCCTCAGCAGGATCACTACCGTATAGAGAGCTTTATTGATGGCTCGATCATGACCATCGCCGATGCTCCGTGGCCAGGATTGACCCCCGACTTGCTCTCAATATTCTTGGTTGTGGCGACTCAGGCAAAGGGAGCTGTGCTGATTCATCAGAAGATGTTTGAAAGCCGACTCTTCTTTGTGGATAAACTGATTGATATGGGTGCGCAGATTATTCTCTGTGATCCTCACCGCGCAACAGTCATCGGTCACGACCACATGCACCGTCTGCGTGCTACGAAGATGACTTCGCCTGATATTCGTGCTGGCGTGGCGCTTTTGATTGCGGCGATGAGTGCCGAGGGCACAAGCATAATCCAGAATATCGAGCAGATTGATCGTGGATACCGCGATATTGACGGTCGTCTGAACGCCTTAGGTGCTAAGATCACACGCATCGACCAATAAGAGGTCACAAAAATAAGGAGGAGATAAATGTTTTTAGAAAATTATAAGCATCGTGGTTGGATCGAGGTTGTCTGCGGTTCGATGTTTTCGGGTAAGACCGAGGAGTTGATTCGCCGCCTAAGACGTGCCGAATTTGCCAACTTAAAGGTGGAGATTTTCAAGCCTGCCATCGACACCCGTTACTCGGCTGAGGATGTGGTCTCTCACGAAGGACACACGATCCGTTGTACGCCTGTGGAGTCGCCGCAGAACATCCTGCTACTCACAGGAGGAGTTGATGTGGTAGGTATTGACGAGGCGCAATTTTTTGACAATAGCATTGTCGATGTATGCCGACAGTTGGCTGATTCTGGTATCAGAGTAGTTGTGGCGGGTCTGGATATGGATTACATGGGAAAACCATTCGGTCCGATGCCTGCACTGATGGCTACGGCAGAGTATGTGACCAAAGTTCATGCTATCTGTGTACGTTGCGGCTCACCTGCACAACATTCACACCGCCTGTCGGACAACGACAAACTTGTCATGTTGGGCGAGAAGCAGGCTTATGAACCACTTTGTCGCCACTGCTTCAACAAAGCTATACAAGAAACTTCCGATTAGATAGATCAAAGGGGGTATGTAGCTCAACAATTATTACAACAAACTATTACGCATTTGACTTAAAGATAATTGATTAAAAACTCACTACTATGATTATCACTACTACCCCCTCTATCGAGGGTCGCCAGATTGCCGACTACATCGGCCTGTGCTCTGCTAACATCGTAATCGGCACCAACATCTTTGCCGACTTCTTCGCCTCGATCACCGACCTTTTCGGAGGCCGCTCGACCACCTATCAGAATAAATTGGACGATACCTACAACGCCGCAATCGCCGAAATTGAGCGTAAAGCACGCCGAATGGGTGCCGATGCTGTGGTGGGATTGAAGATCGACTTCAACGAGATATCAAGCAAGGACAAGGCTATGTTTATGGTCTCGGCTGTCGGCACAGCTGTGAAATTAAGGTAACAGGTCACGCAAGTTTTTATGTAGAAACCGACTCTGAATTGACTAATTTTCGTATCTTTGTGGCCGAGCGAAGTAGGCCTTGGGCTGAAAGTTCACAAAGGAGAAAAAGATAACAAATTATAACCCATTATATGTCAGGTTTTTTCGGATGCGTTTCACGCAACGAGTGCGTAAACGAAGTCTTTTACGGCACCGACTATCACTCACATCTCGGTACCAAGCGAGCAGGTATGGCCTTTGTAAAGGATGGCCGTTTCATCCGCTCGATTCACTCATTGGAGGATGGATACTTCCGCAACAAGTTTGAGAACGAATTGCCTAAATTTGACGATGCCTCGATGGGTATCGGTGTGATCTCGGATTGCGAGTCGCAGCCTATCACCATCACTTCGCACGTAGGTCGCTACGCTGTAGCTACGGTAGCACGCATCGACAATATCGAGGAGTTGACAAAGGAGTTGTTGGACGATCGTCACCACTTCGCCGAGTTGTCGGACTCAAAGATCAACGCTACGGAGTTGGTTGCCATCCTTATCGGATTGGGCAAATCAATCAAGGATGGCATCGAGATCGTACACCGCAAGATCAAGGGATCATGCTCGATGTTGATCCTCACCGACCACGCCATCTATGCCGCTCGTGATCAGTTTGGCCGTACACCAATCATCATCGGCAAGAATGACAAAGGTTACGTCTGCGCCAGCGAGAGTTCAAGCTTCGACAACTTGGGATATGACTATGTGCGCGACTTGGGCCCAGGCGAGATTGTGCAGATCACAGCCGATGGAGTGCGTCAGATCACACCACCAAAGAAGCGTATGCAGATATGTTCATTCCTTTGGGTATATTATGGTTATCCTTCGGCATGGTATGAGGGTATCAACGTGGAGGATTGCCGTTACCGTTGCGGCGCTGCGATGGCGATGCGTGACAAGGGTTTAGAACCTGACTTCGCGGCAGGAATCCCTGATTCGGGTGTTGGACACGCTATCGGTTACTCGAACGAGATGGGAATCCCATACAAGCGCCCATTCGTGAAGTACACCCCTACATGGCCACGTAGCTTTATGCCACAGAATCAGAAGATGCGCGACTTGGTGGCAAAGATGAAGCTCCTGCCAAACAGCAAGTTCACTCGCGATCAGAAGATTGTCTTTATGGATGACAGTATCGTGCGCGGAACACAGCTCAAGGATAATGTGATCAAGTTGCTGGATTCGGGTGTGAAGGAGATTCACATGCGTATCGCTTGTCCACCGCTGATCTTCCCTTGCCGCTTCCTCAACTTCTCGACCTCACGCAGTACGTTCGACCTCTATGCTCGCCGCGTGATCCGAGATATGGAGGGTACTGAGAATCTGACAGATGCAGTATATGAGGAGTATGCAAACCCAGACAGCCAGAAGCATAAGGAGATGGTGGATTTGATGTGCCGCCACTTGCAGCTCACAACGCTCAAGTTCCAGCGTTTGGACGATTTGGTGAAAGCTATCGGATTGCCGAAAGAGTCGTTGTGTACACACTGTTGGGATAACAGTAGCTACGATGAGTAGGAGACTTATTTCAGAGATTATAATGATAGCCGCGACTTTCGAGTTGCGGCTATTTTTATGCCAGAAGTTGTATAACAAGGGCTAATTTAAGGCCTGCAAAACCCGAAAAAACCGCCGTTAACATTCGTTAACATTCGTTAACACTTCTTAACACTTCATTAACACTTTTTACGCTCTATGGCACTTATCTTTGCATCAGGAAAAGTGCACAGATCCTAAAAAACTAATTGAATAACTTTTAAAATTCAAAGAAGATTATGAAAAAACTATTTTTAATTTTGGTGTCGGTAGCGCTCTGTGGCGTAGCCGTAGCACAGCAAAACAATGCAAGCGAGGATAAGACTCAGCCTTTGGTTGTAGTAAAGGATGCTGATGGCAAGACCTACAAAGTCGATGATACGAACAGCATCAATAAAGAGTCTATTGAGGCTGTCACCGTTTTCAAGAACAAGGAGGCCTGCGCCGAGTTTAAGCAGTATGGTGACACTTCGGAGGGCGTGATCTATATCGTGCTGAAAGCAACAGAACCTCTAATTGTGGCAAAAGATGCTGATGGCAAGACCTACAAAGTCGATGATATGAATAGTATCGACAAAAACGTCATCGAGTCAGTCACAGTTCTCAAGAACAAGGAGGCTTGCGCTGAGTTTAAGCAGTATGGCGACACATCGAATGGTGTGATATATATCAATCTTAAATAATTAATCAGACGAAGAGTTAGTTTAATATAAGTGATCCAACGTCAGACGCCTGCAATGATTAATTGCAGGCGTCACTTTAAAATATATTAAATCAAGTATGTTTCAGACGTTGAATTATCTGCACTCATGATGGTCGCACACCTCGCCCGAATCAAAGACGAAACCCAAGATAAAGGATTTTATCAACGTCTCGATAGGCCCCGCACAGCCCCTTATCACTCGGATACCGTGCTTCTCCAATACATTTTTGGCTCCCTGCCCCATATTTCCAGCAAGCATAACCTCAACGCCCATCTGCGCCAAGACAGCCGCAATGCCCGACTTGCAACCACAACCTTCGGGTGATGGGAGCTCCTCTTGAGCTATGATATTTCGATCCTCAATAGTAAAAATCGTGTAATGATGGCAGTGACCGAAATGGTCGTCTACGTGGCCATCGCGTGTAGGAATTGCAACTTTCATTATATTTTCGCCAAATTATTGTGCAACAAAATTTATATTTCAAGGTTCTTCGGTAAATTCCCCAAAGTTCCTTTTGACGATGTGAAGTTAACAATAATTTAGCGAAATTGGAAATCACCAAGCGACTAATCGACCTCTACGAGTTTAAATCGGGTGTTGAATTTCAGTTCGCTATGGTCGGACAGCACCACCTCATAACCACGTTTGTCACGTTCGATACGCACCACCTGCGCACCCGCATGGTGACGCGAGATATAGGCCACAATAGGCGCAGGGACAATTTCATCGGGAACATGGCCTTGACGACACCTCACATCGGTCCAATCGCCCGACTGCGAAAATTCGATATGCACGCCCTGCTTGAGCCACACCTCATAATCGCGCGAGAGAAAATCATCCTCATAGACAGCCCGCACCACAGAATCCATCGAATAATAGCGTTTGATAAATTGTTGTGCACGTTGTGGCAGATCGGTCGGTTTGATTATCGTATCACCGTCACGAGCAACGGCTACCGCCACTAAAATCAGAGATAGCACAATGGTAAAATAGATCTTTTTCATAGTCAAATTTATTAGTAACACCACTCCACAGAGCAAAATCTGTGCTAAAAAAAGATCTATCTATTGTTTCGGCTACGCATAATAAATCATCGGCGGGATGAATAGTCCCGCCGATACATACCTAATTTGAGCCATGAAACCTCAACCGCCCTCCGTCTAAGGCAGGTTGTAAGGTTTGTATGGAGTATTGGTCACATTAAGAGTCTGAGGCAACCACACGCGATATCGATCCGACTTTGACCATGTATTTCCAGCCGAGCCGAAGTCGCAAAGCTTGATTGGTTGTGGCTTGCCGTTACCCTCCATGTCGGTACCCTGCACAGCATTGACAGTATATGCCATCCATGCAAAATCGGGAGCCGCCACAGGTGTAAGTTCAACATATCCATTCTTACTCTGGATCGAGAGCGTCTCATCGACATATCCATCTGCGAAACGGCTGTCACGAGCCAACACCACAGGACCACGCATAACGGCCTGACAATGGTTCAAAGTCTCCACGCGACCACGCATATCGAGCGTCAAAGTAATCTTATCGCCTGCACTCCAATCGCGAGTAATGATATGCCAACCATGCATGGCGACCTTCTCAGCTTGGCCATTAACCGCCACCGACACATGCTCCAAATCGCACCACGCAGGAATGCGCAATGCCACTTGGAAATTCGCTTCACGCTTAGGATTTATCTCAATCTCCACAACATCGCCTTCGGGATAGGTGGTATTCTGCACAAGTTGCACTGATGTTTTACGCTTCTCGCCCACCTCCATAGTTGCCTCAGATGGGGCATAGAGATTAACTAAGATCGTATTGTCCTGCACCCTATACATCGCTTGAGGAATCAAAGCAAAGGCGCGTGGACCATTGGCATTACAGCAATTTATGTGCATTCCGCACTGCTCCTCACCTGGTGCACGCCAACCCTCCAATGGGCTATACTTCGAGATCTGAGATGCATCACCCTTAAACGAAGCCATCAACGCATTATACATCGTGCGCTCGATCTCATCGGCCAACAGCGAATTGCCCGTCAC
The DNA here is from genome assembly GCA_964437405.1 of uncultured Alistipes sp. Classification (GTDB taxonomy): domain Bacteria; phylum Bacteroidota; class Bacteroidia; order Bacteroidales; family Rikenellaceae; genus Alistipes. The sequence goes on along the minus strand of CAYTGT010000005.1, from coordinate 2,958 downwards.
TGAGAGCAGACGATCACAGATCTGCATCCATGTGAAAGTTACACAGGTCTCCATCATATGATATGCAGGCAGTCCTTACCGCCATACCAGCACTCGAAAGCTGCGCCCGAACCAGCGATATTGATCTCGGTATCGATGATACTCTTTACGGTGCGTTTTGTAGCCTCCAGATACTCCTCCTTGCCTGTGATTTTATAGAGTTCCAGAAGACCGACATAGCACGACATCATCTCATAAGCCTTCATACCGTTCTCGCGCGAGAACCAAGTTTTAGGATGAGGGAATCGCTGTCCGACAGGCACATCGGCCAACGCCTTTGAGATAAGTTCAGGGCCTCCATCCGCGCTATTCATCTCGGCGGCAATATGATTAGCAAAATCGAGATATTTCGACTTTTTAGTGCGGTTATAGATATAGACCACAGGTTCCAAAATCGAGCAACTCGCCATACCGCGATAGTTACCCGTAGAGGCTATACCGCGCTTCGACTCGCTTGTCGGGCCCACTTGAGTCATCAGATGATCCAACACTCGGCAAGCGGCCTCCAGAGCTCGTTTCTCGCCCGAAAGATCGTACCACGCCACCAAACCTAAGCAGGTATATTTACGTCCCCAAACATCCCACTGCTTGAGTTGATCCTCTGGCTTGTAATTACCGATGTAACCCTCCTCGGTCTGTGTTGCAATCATGCCATCGACACTGCGGCGAATAATCTCATAAAGTTCAGGGTCGCGGTTATAGCGGTACGAGGCAATAGCGCCCTGCACCCACTTGCCCCAGAACTCGCTCTGCCAACGACCTCCCTCGGTACGATGGCGGAACGGCTCGACAAGATGTTCTACATCCTGCGCTGTCACGCGATGTTCGATACATTGATCCATGCGCTCGCCGACATAACCTGAGATTTTAACCTACTTGACCGAAGAATTTACGGCAATCTGAGCATTTGAAGTGTTTGCCGCCAGCACAAACGACAGAGAAAAAATTAGGGTTACGATATAAGATTTCATAGGTATAGTTTTTGTCTCCCCAAATTTAGAAAAAAATCGCAAGAAAAACAAAGAGTCCTCCCGACTTTCACATCAGGAGGACTCGAAAAATTTATCGTTTAACAGATGTTATTTCTCTGGGCGCATAACGACCTTTATCATATTCTTATCCTCAAGCAGACGCTTAGCCAAAGCCTGAACATCTGCAGCAGTAACACCATTTACAGCCGTCTCATAGTCGCTGACATTGTCATGACCATACTTGTAGTAGCTGTTGATGGTCTGCAACCACCAGCCATTCTGCTCGATGTTCTTCTTGTAATCCTTCAACAAGAACTCGCGAGTCTTATCCATATCCTCAGCCAAAGGACCTTCGGCTGCGATCTTAGCGATCTCGTCCTCGATGATCTGGCTCAACTCATCGGCCATCTGCTCGTTGGTATCAAACTGGATACGAACCAAATAGTGCTCCACAGGCTTAACCATCAACGTACCACCTACGCCTACTCCGTAAGTACCACCCTTCTCCTCGCGGATTGACTTCAGGTAGCGATTATCGAGAGCTGAAGTGAGGAATGTCAAAACAACATCATCCTTAATGGTGTTCTTCATCTGACCGTGGAATGTAAACGAAACAGATACCTTTGGCTGCTCCATCTTAGCCTTGAAGTCGTTGACTACACCACCCTCGACAGCACGAACCTTATCGTCTACAAACTTATTCGATGGCTTCTTCTGAGCTGGCAACGAACCGATATACTTCTCAACGAGTGGCTTCAACTCCTCTGGACTCTTGTTACCCAAGATGTAGAATGTAAAGTCAGTGGCATTAGAGAAGAGCTTAGAGTGGATCGAAGCCATATTCTCCAACTTGATCGACTGCAAAAGCTCTGGAGTGAGCGACTGACGGCGATAGTTGTTGTTGTAAATTGTATTCTGAGTCTGCTGACGGAAGATGAAATCTGGATTTGTCATCTGGTTTGCCAACATCGAGTTGTAGCGATTAATCAACGTAGCAAAGTCATCCTCCGAAAAGCGAGGTGCTGTGAAGTTCAAGTACAAGAGCTGGAGCATAGTCTCAATATCCTTCAATGAAGAGTTTGCCACAACGCTGTGCATATATGTACCTACCTGTATGCCCGCAGAGGCGCTCTTACCTGAGAGCTGCTTACGCAAGTCGCTTGCCGAGAACTTCGAGATACCCGACATTCCCATCACTGTACCCAACAACTGAGCTGAGTAATACTGCTCATCGGCGAAGATAGCTGCACCACCATCAGCCACAGCGTTGATTGTGAGGTTATCAGCCTCGTATGGAGTCTGCTTCAGAACCACCTTGACACCATTCTTCAAAGTCCACTCAGTAGTACCCAAAACCTCGTTCTGCTTAGCCTTCTTAACGACTGAGCCCTTCAACGCTGACTCATCAGAGATCAGAGGCTCCTTCTTCACATTATCCTCAAAAGGCTTAACCTCGGCAGCAACCGCAGCCTTCAAAGCCTCAACAAGCTCCGCCTCGGTTGGAACTACTACGCCATCCTTCTTTGGAGAATTTACAATGATTACGCAGTTCTTCAATGGGTTGTACATCTGAGCAACAGCCTGATTGATAGCCTGTACGTTAATCATCTCAATGAGCTGCTTATCCAACTCATACTCGGTCTTAGCATCTGGAATAGGAGTACCTTCGCGGAAGTTGTCGATGCAACGCTGTGCATAAAACTCATGCTCACGATCCTCGCGGCTGTTGTACTGATTTTCGATAGATGTCAAAAGGTTTTGCTTAGCACGCTCCCACTCGCCCTCGGTAAAACCATAGCGGCGCATACGCTCCATCTCTGTAAGCAATGCCTTATAACCTGCCATCAACTTACCATCCTGAGTCATCAAGCTACCGCCTGTAACATCCAACGTTGGGCAGATACCAAAGCCCGAAGCTGGCTGGAAACCCGCCTGAATAAATGGTGCA
>CAYTGT010000004.1:0-21131 GCA_964437405.1 uncultured Alistipes sp. | reverse complement strand
CAGATAGGCAAGGCTAAGGTCGAGGAGTTGGCTCGTTACGCTAAGGAGAAGGGTGTTGCTCTCTTCCTCTGGTATAACTCCAACGGCTATTGGAATGATGCACCTCAAGGCCCTCGCAACATCATGAACAATACTATCACACGCCGTAAGGAGATGAAGTGGATGCAGAGTATCGGCATACGCGGTATCAAGGTTGACTTCTTCGGTGGTGACAAGCAGATGACAATGCAGCTTTATGAGGATATCTTGACAGATGCCAACGATCACGGTATATTGTGTGTATTCCACGGTTGCACATTGCCTCGCGGTTGGGAGCGCATGTATCCTAACTACGCTTCAAGTGAGGCAGTTTTGGCAAGCGAGAACTTGCACTTCTCACAGGGAAGTTGCGATAATGAGGCATTCAACGCCTGCCTTCACCCATTTATCCGCAATACGGTGGGTAGCATGGACTTCGGCGGTAGCGCACTTAACAAGTTCTACAACGCCAACAACGGCCCACAAGGTAGCAAGCGCCGCACATCAGACGTATTCGCATTGGCTACTGCGGTGATGTTCCAGAGCCCAATCCAGCACTTTGCATTGGCTCCAAACAACCTGACAGACGCTCCAGAATGGGCTATCGAGTTTATGAAGCGAGTTCCTACACTTTGGGATGAGGTACGTTTCATTGATGGTTACCCTGGAAAATATGTGATTATGGCTCGCCGTCATGGTGATACATGGTATGTAGCAGGTGTCAACGCTCAGAAGGAGACACTCAAAGTGAAGGTTAAGTTGCCTATGTTAGAGGCAGGAGAAAAGGTTGCCTTCTACTCGGATGATGCTGAGCTTAATGGCTCGCTTACAGAACTTAAGATCAAGAAAAGCCAAGAGGTAGAGATCACAATCCCTTGCAACGGAGGAGTTCTGCTCCAGAACTAAACCAAAACAACCATAAACCCACAAGCCGACATTGTGTCGGTTTGTGGGTTATCTTTTACAAAGCCACCAAAAGAATGAAAAAAATAACTCTGATAATGAGCCTGCTGCTACTAAGTGTAGCGACATACGCTCAAGACAAGAACTTCCATATCTACCTCTGCTTCGGACAGTCGAACATGGAGGGCAATGCCCGCATCGAAGCTCAGGATCGAACAGCAATCAGCGATCGTTTTCAGGTGATGGCGGCGGTAGACAACCCCGCTATGGGTCGCACCAAAGGTGAGTGGTACAAGGCTGTGCCGCCATTGGTTCGCCCATATACTGGACTTACCCCTGCCGACTACTTTGGTCGCACTTTGGTTGCCGAGCTGCCTGAAAAGATTAAGGTTGGCGTGATCAATGTCGCCGTTGGAGGTTGTAGCATCGACCTCTTCGACAAGGAGCGTCAGGCAGAGTATCTTAAGACGCAACCCGATTGGATGGTCGGCATAAACAAGGAGTACGGCAACGACCCATACACTCACCTTATAGAACTTGCTCGCCAAGCTCAGGAACGAGGTGTGATCAAAGGTATCCTACTCCATCAGGGCGAAACAAACACAGGCGACAGACGTTGGCCTGAGAATGTGAAGCGTGTATATGAGAGTATGCTCCGCGACCTAAATCTCAAGGCAGAGGATGTACCATTGCTTGTGGGCGAGGTTGTACATGCCGAGCAAAATGGAGCGTGCGCAGTGATGAATGATGTAATCGCCACCGTTCCACAAGTAATCCCCACCGCACACGTTATCCCATCAGCAGGGTGTCCCGCAGCTTCGGACAATATTCATTTCTCGGCTGAGGGTTACAGGGTTTTGGGTAGACGTTATGCATTGAAGATGCTTTCACTTTTGGGCTACGATATTGACCCTGAGAAATATGCGACACAACACCTAAAGCTTTGGTACAGCACACCTGCAACCACATGGACCGAGGCTTTGCCATTGGGCAATTCTCGCTTAGGTGCAATGCAGTTTGGTGGTGCAGAGAGTGAGGAACTTCAGCTCAACGAGGAGACTTTCTGGGCAGGAGGACCACACAGCAACGACAATCCGAAGGGTCGCGAGGCTCTGAGCAAGGTGCGCGAATTGGTCTTCAACGACAAATTCTCTGAGGCCGAGCGCATGATCAAACAGAATTTCTTTACTGGTCAGCATGGTATGCGATACCTCACGTTGGGAAGCCTCTTTATCAACTTTGCAGGCCACAATCAAGCCAAAGACTACTACCGAGAGTTGGATATCGAGCGTGCTGTATCGACAGTTCGCTATTCGGTCGATGGAGTGGATTACACGCGTACAAGTTTTGCTTCGCTTGCGGATAATGTGATTGTGGTACATTTGGAGTCAAGCAAAGCCAAAATGCTTAACTTCTCGTTGGAGCACAAATCTCCATTAGAGTCGAGTGCTAAGGTTGTCGGCAAACGCCTTATTATAAAGCACAAGGGCGCAGAACATGAGGGCATACCAGCAGCGTTAAGAGCAGAGACTCAAATCGTGGTCAAGGCCGATGGTAAGGTAATTGGCTCTGATCAGACTCTTTCGATCAAAGATGCCACAACAGCGACAATATACATCTCGGCCGCTACCAACTATGTCAACTATCAGGATGTAAGTGGCGATGAATCTGCACGCGCTGAGGAGTATCTGAAAAAGGCCGTGAAGCGTGACTACGCAGATGCCCTATCATCACACATCGCAAAATACAAGGAGCAGTTCGACAGAGTATCGTTCACTCTGCCTTACACTTTCGAATCGGGCAAAGAGACTACCGAGCGCATCCGTAACTTCCAACAGGGTAAAGACCCACATTTGGCCGCCCTCCAATTCCAATATGGTCGCTACCTTCTGATTTCATCTTCGCAACCTGGAGGTCAACCAGCCAATTTGCAAGGTATCTGGAATCAGAGCCCATTTGCACCTTGGGATAGCAAGTACACAATCAACATCAACGCCGAGATGAACTATTGGCCAGCCGAAGTTACCAACCTCAGCGAGACCCATGAGCCAATGTTTAAACTTTTGGAGGAGTTGGCTGTTACGGGAAGTAAGACTGCCCAGACGGTCTATGGAGCTGATGGCTGGGTTGCACACCACAACACTGATCTTTGGCGCGTTGCAGGCCCTGTGGACAGTGCATTTTACGGTATGTGGCCAAATGGTGGCGCATGGTTGGCGCAACATCTATGGCAACACTATCTGTTCACTGGCGACAAGGCGTTTTTGGAGAAGTATTATCATGTCTTGAAGGGTACGGCAGACTTCTTTATGAGTCACCTTGTCAAGCACCCTCGTCATGGCTGGTTGGTCACAGCCCCATCAATGTCTCCAGAGCATGGTTATGGAGCTGCCCGATCGCCAATCACTGCGGGTTGTACGATGGATAACCAGATTGCTTTTGATGCACTCTATTCAACCAAGCTTGCCACCGAGATTTTGGGTGGAGACAAGTCGTATATCGAGAAGATTGAGTCAACCCTCAAGCAGTTACCACCGATGCAGATCGGTCGCCATAATCAGCTTCAGGAGTGGTTGGTCGATGCTGATGATCCACGCAATCAGCACCGCCATATCTCGCATCTTTATGGCCTATACCCAAGTAATCAAGTCTCGCCAACAACAAATCCGTTGCTGTTCCAAGCTGCAAAGAACACACTTCTGCAGCGCGGTGATCAAGCTACGGGTTGGAGTATTGGTTGGAAGATTAATTTCTGGGCACGTATGCTTGATGGCGAACACGCCTACAAAATCATCAGCAATATGCTCTGCCTCTTGCCGAGCGACAAGGTTACCCGAGAGCATCCAAATGGTCGCACCTACCCTAACCTATTCGATGCACATCCACCGTTCCAGATTGATGGCAACTTCGGATATACAGCAGGTGTAGCCGAGATGCTTCTTCAGAGTCACGATGGTGCGGTACAACTGCTCCCTGCATTGCCTTCGGTTTGGCGTAATGGCAAGATCAACGGATTGGTTGCAAGAGGAGGTTTTGTAGTCGATATGGAGTGGGAGAATGGCCAATTAGAGAGCGCCGCAGTCACTTCTCGCATAGGAGGAGTTTTGCGTATCCGCTCTTATGTACCACTTAGCGGCGAGGGCTTGAAGAAGGCCGAAGGCGATTGCCCTAACCCACTCTACGCCCCTGCCCAGATTAAGACTCCGCTTATTTCAAATGAGGTCAATGCACAACACCCAATGCTCTATCGTACCTACGAATACGATATCGTAACAGAACCAGGCAAGACCTATCAATTTCAGCGTCTGGCAAAGTAGAGATTAGACGGATTTATAAAAATATAACCGCTGAAGCATAGTGCTTCGGCGGTTATATTTGATATAGAATACTCTCACCCCTTCTTCTTTGCTGAAATTTTCTCAATCTTTATAGCGATAACTGCTGTACGAGGGAGCGATCGCTCTATGGCCGCATAACCCTCTGTACGATACTCCGAAGAATATTTATCTACAATCTTCCTCAGAGCCACGCGTTTCTGCTCTTCATCCTCCACACAGCTAGCGCATCCTACGGCAATTACTGAACTGTACAGAGTCGTAAAATTCTCCGATTGAAGCTTTACACCTCCCACCACACAAAACGATACTCTCGCATCATGCTCTATGGCTCGCAACTTACGTCCCTCTGGTGCGCAATGGATGTAAATCACATCGCCATCTATCACATAGTTCACAGGCACGCCATACGCACCCTCTTCACTCTGCATCGAGAGAAAACCATACTCCGCATCACGCAACAAGGCCAAAGCCTCAGCCTCACCCAACAAACGATCTTGGCGCCTTACACAGGAATTATCGAAACGCATTACAACAACTTTTTCTTCGATGGAATCACCACAAAATCCTTCAGATAGAATGGCTCAAAGTAGGCGATATCTTCCACCTTACCCTCTGAGAATCGCTGCTCGGCAAGGCGCACCAGACCTCTGGCAGATGGTACTACTTCTATATATTTTGCATCTTTAAGCACCTCTTGGCACTTCGCCGCACCATTACCGAAAATCACAAACTCACCCTTCTCTCGCCACTGAGAGAAACTCTCTTCGGTTACGATCTCTGCCGACACTTCGCTCAATGGCGTACCATCTGAAGCAAAGATCTGAGTATAGACTTCCATACGGCGAGCATCAACCATCGGGCATAATATAGACTTTTCCCACGACTCCACATCGAGGATCCCAGCCTCATTATCCTCTTTGGCCACCTCAACCAAAGCATCTAACGACCCAACTGCGATAAGCGGAATCTGCAATCCATAGCACAAACCTTTGGCAAATGACACACCTATACGCAGTCCTGTATATGAACCTGGGCCCATACCCACGGCCACAGCATCCAACTCTTCAGGAGCAATTCCCGTTTGGCTAAGCAGTTCGTCAACAAACAGAGCCACCTTTTTGGCATGATCGCGACCTTCATCGCTCTCGCGCAACGACAGCAACTCTCCATCACGCGCCAAACCTACCGAACAGATGTCTGTACCTGTCTCTATTGATAATATTAATGCCATATATCAAATTTTAATCTATCAAACCATAATGTCTCAGTGCGTGGCAAACTCCATCGTCATCGACTGACAATGTAACAAACCGAGCTACCTGCTTCAGCTCATCGCACGCATTACCCATCGCCACACCGAGAGCCACATCCCTAACCAAAGGCAGATCGTTTCCGCCATCACCAAAGGCCATAGCCTCATCCATCGTTAGGCCGTAATACTCCATCACATGACGCGCGCCGAGCGACTTATCCACCCCACGAACATTTATATCCATGAAGGTATCAACCCATCGACTTGCAACACACTCTGGCAATTCTGGCATCACCTTGCGCTCCAACTCTGTACCGATATAAGGACACATCTGTAATACAGGCTGAGTCGCAGCAATATGTTCCAAATCAGCCTCTGTCGGATAGATATGAATCATATCGGCGACCTGCTTGGCTGTCCCGTCCAAGCGATCCACATACATATCCTCATGAGTCATCACTGCCGCCGTAAAGCCATATTTACGTTCCAACTCAAAAACCTTCTGTACGGTCTGAGCCGAAAATGCACGCTCAAAAATAGTCTCGCCCGAAGCTGTGATACAATAACCACCATTGACGGTGATATAGCCATCCACCTCAATATCACTCACCACACCTGTATGCTTAAGCAATCGACCTGTGGCGATAAAGACCTTCACTCCTCTATCTCGAAGTTGCTTGATGGCCTCAACGGTAGATTCTGGTACCTTGTGAGTCTCGAAGCTCACCAAAGTACCATCTATATCGAAAAAAACTGCTTTAATTTTCTCTTTCATCATGCCCAAAATTTGCTACCGAAGCTTATTTATATCGCTTCATCGCCTTATCCATCTCGCGCTTGGCATCATTCTCTTTCAGATACTCACGCTTATCGTAAGCCTTACGACCACGAGCCAATCCGACTACAATTTTAGCCAGACCTCGCTCATTAAGGAACAAGCGCAACCCTATAACCGTCAAACCGCGATCCTGCAACTGTCGTTGCAATTTATTCAACTCCTTGCGCTGCAACAGCAATTTACGATCTCGGCGTGGCACATGGTTATTGCAAGTACCCCAATCATACTCCGAGATATTCACACCTCTGATCCACAACTCGCCATCTTGAAAATAGCAGTAGCTATCGGTCAGCGAAGCCTTACCCGCACGGATCGACTTGATCTCTGTACCGACCAATACCACGCCCGCGATGAACTCCTCCAATATCTCATAATCGAAGGTTGCTCGTTTATTGCGAATATTTATATTCTTATAGTCTGCCATAAACTTATAATCTCTTTACCTCAATCTACAACAATCTTCACCCTATACATTCTACTCTTTCAGCCTTTTTATGGCACTATTTTTGCTATTTTCTCTCACGGGTAGAGTCGGATTAAAGGTAACTAATTCTTTTATCTTTGATTATGTTTACACATCTTTCTGTTTATTTTCTGTTTGCACACTGTGTGCGTAGTGATACGCATACTCATCCGACTCTACCTCTTTTTGAGTCTTCGGCAAACAGGCTTTTCTTCTGCACCACAAACCATGCACAGCACCCTGCCATAGCTTAACTGCTAAAGTATCAATCGCTCGCTTCGCTTAGCAATCGCCAAACGAGCTTTATTCAATCTGTCGAGAATCATCAAGCACTCCTGCTCCTCCTCTTCGCTGATGTCTTCACGCGCCATGCGCTCCATCTGCTCCGCGAACATCTTATCGAGCACCTTCGAGCGGTAGAGCATGATTGATTTAGGCACGCCCGCCGCCAAGATCTCATCCTCGCTCTCGACATGTATATCCTTCTGCTTCCACAACTTGCTCGGCTCATAATTTTCACCCTCGGTCAGCAGATCTATGGCTCGATTACAAACCTCTGGATTATGGTGGTTAACAAAGTGTTGCTCGGCTACCTTCTGCCCCACACCCTGCTCTTTCCAAATTTGCTTATATGTCGCGAACATCTCTCTCAACACAGGGTCGTTCATCTCGATACCATCAATCTCAAGATTCTGGATTATCTCCTCAGCGATATTTATCTCCACAATTTTTCCACCCTCCTGCAACTGATAGTTCATATGTCCTGACTTAAGTAGATAGGTCATCAACTCTCGCTCTAAAGCATCCAGGCTACTACCTCCGCTGGCAGGTTTAGTCAAATCGGGCTCCTGCAATGATGTCTGCGATTGCTGCTGACGCATCTGCGCCTGCTGTCGGCGAACAAACTCCTCGGTTTCACGATCTCCCGACTGCACAGCACGTTTGCGAGCGACCTCTGCGATGAGGACATTCTCATCAACATCCATTATGCGAGCACACTCCTTGATGTAGACAGAGCGTTGGATCGAATCATCAACCTGCATAATCGAGCGTACCATGTCGTTGATCACCTCCGAGCGTTTGATCGGATCGCGACCAGCCTGCTTGAGCATCAACTTAGCCTTGAATGAGAGGAAATCCTCCTCATGATCCAAGATATACTCCTGCACTTGAGCTACGGTATGCGCTCGGGCAAACGAATCGGGATCATGTTCTGGCGGCAACAAGACGATACGCACATTCAGGCCCTCTTTGAGAATCATATCAATTCCTCTGAGCGAAGCATTTATTCCCGCCGAGTCACCATCGTAAATGACTGTGATGTTTCGAGTAAAACGGCGCAAAAGCTGAATCTGCTCAACGGTCAAGGATGTACCCGAGGACGACACAACATTCTCTACACCCGCCTGGTGCATCGAGATAACATCGGTATAGCCCTCGACCATGATGGCATAGTTCTGCTGCTGGATAGCCTTCTTAGCAAAATACAAGCCGTAGAGCTCGCGCTTTTTGCTGTAAATCTCGCTCTCTGGAGAATTTTGATACTTGGCGATATTCTTGTCTGTACGCAATGTACGGCCACCAAAGGCCACCACACGTCCTGAGATATTATGCACAGGGAAGATCACACGATCACGGAAACGATCTCTCAAACGGCCATCATTCTCGCGCTTTATTGCCAAACCTGTCGAGAGCAAAAACTCCTCCTTATAACCAGCCGACAATGCCGCCAACGTCATCGCATCACCATCTGCAGAGCAGAAGCCCAAACCGAATTTCTTTATCGTAGCATCAGTAAAACCACGCTTCTGTGCAAAGTAGCTGAGTCCGATACTTCTACCCTCGGTAGAACCCGTCAGATATTTGGCAAAATACTCCGCCGCCCAACCGTTCAGAGCAAACATACTTTCGCGGTCATTGTTGCGGCGAACATCCTCTTCGGTCTGCTCACGCTCCTGAATCTCGATACCGTAGCGTTTAGCCACAATCTTCAATGCTTCAGGATAGCTCACTCCCTCATGCTCCATAACAAAGGTAACGGCATTACCGCCCTTACCACAGCCAAAGCATTTATATACGCCTTTAGTTGGCGAGACCACAAACGAAGGAGTCTTCTCGTTATGGAATGGACAACACGCCTGATAGTTCACGCCCTTCTTCTTGAGCGTGACGTAGTCGCTGATAATCTCTACAATATCAGCTGCTGCATAAATCCTATCTATCGTGGCGCGATCAATCATTTCTCAAATGTGCATATTAAACATGCAAAGTTAATAAAAATAATCGGCAAAATCCACCATCTATCGACTATATAAATAATTCCCCACAAGCAGGCTTCATAATTTTCACACCGACATTCTCCATTATCGACCACACATTAGGCAAAATATATGCATTATGCAAGGAATAAAAAAATTATTCACTACATTTGCATTATGGATTTCAAGCTCGTATCGGAATATGCCCCAACGGGAGATCAGCCCGAGGCTATCGCCCAACTAATCAACTCTATCGAGAGTGGATCGCGTCACAACACCCTGCTTGGTGTGACGGGATCGGGCAAGACTTTTACCATAGCCAATGTAATCCAGCACTTGAATCGCCCAACCATCGTACTGAGCCACAACAAAACGCTTGCGGCACAGCTCTATGGCGAGTTCAAGAACTTCTTTCCAGAGAATGCAGTTGAATATTTCGTATCGTATTACGACTATTATCAACCTGAAGCATACCTGCCCACAACAGACACATACATCGAAAAGGATTTAGCCATCAACGATGAGATCGAAAAGATGCGTCTTAGCACCACTGCTTCGCTTCTCTCTGGCCGCCGAGATGTTATTGTAGTATCAAGTGTATCATGCCTTTACGGTATCGGAAATCCTGCTGACTTCCACGCCACCTCAATCAAGATCAAGGTAGGTGACATCGTCAGCTACAAACATTTCCTCTATCGCTTGGTCGAGGCTCTATATACCCGCACTGAGCTAAGTTTAGAGCCCGCCACATTCCGCGTTAAGGGCGACACGATTGACATCATGACCGCCTTTGGCGACAACTCATACAGAGTTACATTCTTCGACAACGAGATAGAGTCAATCCAAAGAATTGATGCCGCCAGCGGACAACGATTGGAGACATTGGATTCGGTTACAATCTACCCTGCCAATATGTTTGTCACCACCAAAGAGCGTATCAACATCGCCATACAGCAGATCTATCTCGATTTAGGCAAGCGAATCGCTGAGTTCGAGCGAGAGGGTCGTACGATGGAAGCACAGAGAATCAAGCAGCGTGTGGAGTATGACTTAGAGATGATCAAAGAGCTTGGCTACTGTCCAGGAATCGAGAACTACTCTCGCTACTTTGATGGTCGCGCTGAAGGCACACGCCCATTCTGTCTGCTGGACTATTTCCCAGAGGATTACTTGATGGTTATTGACGAAAGTCACGTCACAATTCCTCAAGTACACGCCATGTTTGGTGGCGACAGAGCCCGCAAAGTAAATCTTGTGGAGTATGGCTTCCGCCTCCCTGCTGCTAAAGATAATCGACCACTGCGTTTCGAGGAGTTTGAGAGCATGATGGGGACTTCGATTTATGTCAGCGCAACCCCTGCCGATTATGAGTTCACAAAGAGTGAAGGCGTTATCGCCGAGCAACTTATACGTCCGACAGGTCTGGTTGATCCGCCACTTGAGGTGCGAGTTACACTCAATCAGATAGATGACTTGATCGAGGAGATCGAGAAGCGCGTCAAGGTGGAAGACAAGATTCTCATCACAACCATTACAAAGCGTATGGCTGAGGAGTTGTCAAAGTATTTTGATCGTGTAGGTATCCGCAACCGATATATACACTCCGATGTTGACACTTTGGAGCGTGTTCAGATTTTGGAGGATCTCCGTGCCGATATGTTTGATGTACTGATCGGAGTAAACCTCCTGCGCGAAGGTCTCGACTTGCCAGAGGTAGGACTTGTTGCCATTCTTGATGCCGACAAGGAGGGATTCCTGCGTAACGTGCGATCCATCACCCAGATTGCAGGACGTGCTGCACGCCACTCCAACGGCCACGTCATTCTCTATGCCGACCACTGCACAGATTCAATGTTGGCCGCAATAGAGCAGAGTAACCGCCGCCGCGAAAAGCAGGTTCGTTACAATATGGAGCATGGGATATTACCTCGTCAGGCGCAAAAGAGCGGCACAGGACAGAGCCTTCTGCTGAGCCACACCGAGCGACCAGAGGACATGACAGTCTACCCTATCATGGAGGATCACTACATGACTGCTGCCGATGTAGAGAAGGAGTACACCGCAAAACGAGAGTACGAATCAAAGAATTTGGATGCTTTGATAGAGAAGGCAAAAGAGGATATGGAACGCGCCGCCAAATCATTGGATTTTTTGGCTGCGGCACGTTACAGAGATCGTATGTACGAATTGCAGAAGCTAAAGGAGGAGAGTAAGTAAGCGAATACAATTTAACTGCTTGCTTCACCAATCGCTCACACTCTTATTTTTTAAAGGTAAAGTAACGTCCAACCAAATAGCTGTACACCACACACAACGCAGTTGTCAACGCCTTTGCTGGTGTTGGCCAAACATCAAACACCTCGACAAAGAGCTTCAGACATACATAGTTCATCAGCAGAGAGCCGACAACCGTCAAGCCATACTTCACCAATTGCCAGCCACGTCCGAACTCAGTAGCGCAAAACGCCACATTACGATTGAGCCAAAAACCTGTAAAAAATGTAATCGGGAATACCACACACAACGATGCGATATGTGGTGACATCATAACAAAACCCAAATTGACAAATCGCTCAGCCACAACATGGTGGTAGATAACAAAATACCACACCAAATCCAACACCATATTCGCCCCGCCACACACTGCATAGCGAAACAGTGTGCGAGAAAGAAGTGCCGAGAAGGGTTTTATATAAAAGAGGTCAATAACCCTACCTAATCTATCTGCTAAAGCCATTTATTTACGGGCATATACCCACAGATCGGGGTAGATATCATGGTATGACTTGGCATAGGCGTTACAATCGCCCACAGCATCGCTACCATAGATTGTTACCATAAATTTATTTTTGAACGGCAGGATCACACACTGCGGATCCTCGATTTTCTTCTCGACCTGCTCCACAGCGCGATTGGCATTCTCCTCGGTTGAGAAGATTCCCATCACCACATAATAAGCATATTGTTTCTGCTCGGCCGCCGCAACACTCTGCGCGTGACCAGAATTTTCGGCCGCAACTTGATTCTCCGCACCCGACTCTGGTGAAGCTAGCGCTACACCCTCGGCCGTTGTTTCCGATGCAGGCTGTCCCTCTTGTGGCTGAGCAACAGGCATAGCTGGCTGCAATTCCATAGCAGGAATTACCTTATCGCCACCCAATGAGAGCTTGTCGCCCCACATAATATATGAGAAGAAGCCCAACGCAAAAGCGATACTGATGGCACACACAACGTACACCCATGCACCACCTTTTTTACGGCGAATAACCAAAGTTTTCACACCATTTGGATTTATAGCCTTACCGAACGATTCATCCACCTTAAATGCCTTATCAACCAATGCGCCCACACCTTGAATTGTCAAAGTATTGTCTTGGCGTGTTTTAGAGAGCCAACGCTCATATATATCCTGTGCCTGAGTCTCCTCACAACCTGCAATCGAGATAATCTCTCGCACAAGCGAAGGAGCTTGCTCCTGAGAAGAAAAGCTGACAACATTATGAGGGCTCAACATACGATTCTCCGATATTTTACGCGCCCCGCGTCTCTCAATATACAACGTACCGACATCGGGCAGATATACACCCTTGCCGCTGACGAGCATATTATATATGATCTTATTTACCTCTCCTACCATAATTCATCTACTTTTTAATCTTACCTTTCACCGTTTGAGTCCCCTTATGAGCCACATTCCGCCCCTCGCCATTATTTGCATCGGGCACACCCACAGGGAATTTACCTTTCAACGCACCCCAAATCATTGCCGCTGCGGCAATAACAAACGGAATACTTAGCAACTGACCCATATTGAGCAACATCCCCGCCTCGAAGCTCTCTTGATCCATCTTGATCAACTCCAACAAGAAACGGGTAAAGAAGATTCCTATTAAACCCACGCCGAACATCAATCCTGCGTGGCGGCGACCCTCATCGCGGCCATAATACATCCACATCAGAATAGCGAATGTCACCACATAGCACAACGCTTCATACAACTGCGCTGGGTGGTGTGCAGGCATACTCTCCAACCCCACGCCTGGATACAACTTCACGAATTGGAATGCCCACGGCACATCGGTCACATTACCGATGATCTCGGAATTTATCAGATTACCAAATCTTACAGCAGCACCGCCGATCGAAACAGGGATCATGATACGATCCAACCACCAGACATAAGGCATGTTATGTTTACGTGCGGTGATCCACATACCGATAAGCATACCGATAGCCGAGCCATGACTCGCCATACCGCCATTACGGATCTCGGTCAATATCGCCCACGGCTTTGTGATGTAGTATGGAAACTCGTAAAAGAGACAATGACCCACTCGCGCACCCAAAATTGCGCCAAGTACGATCCAGATAAATCCTGTCTCCACAATATCCTGTTTAAAGCCCTCGCGTTTAGCAAACATCGAAATCAGACGCTCGCCCATAAGAATCGCAAAGGCCCACATCAAACCATAGTATCGCAGTTCAAAGCCTCCGATCTTCATCAAAACAGGATCTACATCCCAAACCACATATAGCAGATCTCCTAACATCCTAAAATCTTAAAATTAATCAACGCACACCCTCTGCGCCAATCTCAACCAACAATTAGCCCTACTTTGAAGATGGATTAGCCGACTTCTGCAATGGGAAAGCAAATGTAGTACCTACGCCCAACTCACTACGCACCGATATGCGCTCGCCATGACCCTCGATGATATGCTTCACGATAGCCAAGCCCAAACCTGTACCGCCCTGCTCGCGAGAACGACCCTTATCGACACGGTAGAAGCGCTCAAAGATACGTGGAAGGTCATCCTTGCCGATACCTACTCCTGTATCCTCTACCTCAACGAGTACTTTATCCATCATATCGCGGAAGCGGATACGTGTCGAACCGCCCTCCTTGCCATACTTCAAAGAGTTGATGATCAGATTAACCATCACCTGACCAATAAAATGCTTGTCGGCTGTCACCCAGAAAGGCGATGGCAACGACTCCGCGCCCTTGATCGAGATCTTGATCTTACGCTTCGCTGCCTCCATCTCCAACTGATCTACAATCTCCTTAGTCAAAGCTGCGATATCGAACTGCTCCTTCTTCATGCGGTTCATATCATTCTCCAACTTCGAGATTGTATCCAAATCATTAACGATATTAATCAAGCGGTCGATACTCTTCTCGGCACGCTCCAAATACTTGCGATTGATCAGATCATCCTCCAAGCCACCATCGAGCAAAGTCGAGATGTAACCCTGAATGTTGAAGATCGGAGTCTTCAACTCGTGAGCCACATTACCCAAATACTGCTTACGGAAAGCCTCATTCTGCTTCAAGCGATTGATCTCCTTGTCGTTATCATCTGCCCATGCAGTCAACTCTTCCGAGATATTCTCAACATGCTTATCGCGAATCTCGTCCACGATCTCTGTGGTATGCACATGACGAGACAAAACCATCGAATAGATCGGTTTGAGTTTATAAGCCACGTATGCGGTCATCATATACAACGAGAATAACGCCATCGTGACAAACACTACCACCGCGACAATGAGCACAACCCACCAAGCCACCGAGCTCAATGCCATAACTGCTCCAACAATAATAGTTGCTACCGATGCTATCAGCAACGATGCATTCTCCTTTGTTTTTACTCTCATCATATCCTTAAAAACTTTATTTAACGGTTAGTGTATATTATATCATTCTCAAATTTCCCACGACCTTGTAGACCCTCTCTACCGCTTGTTCGTTCACCGTAAGGCTATCATAACCCTTTTCCGAAGGCTCCAACACCAACTCACGCTGTCCATCCTGCGCGGTCTGCAACCTCACTCTTCGCAAAATTACAAAATTCTGCGTCACTATCACATATAAGTGGCACGGAATAATGGCATCTATGTCCTTTTTTTGCAAAAAGAGTATCGAACCTGCTATTATGTCGCCATTCATAGCTCGATCATAACTTCTCAGAGCGCAATCACACTCCTCCGAGAAAGGCATCGTAATGAAGGAACTTGCCTCAACGCTCTCCCCTCTCAAAACGCCACACGATGTCAGATCGGCTTCATAATATGGGATACGCCCTCTGGCCACATCGCCAAACATATCGCCCTCACCCGACAACAACCATCCGAGACTGATCTCAGGGAATTTAGCCACTATTCGCCGCGCTAAATTTTGCGATATACCGTTACGTCCCGCCTTAATTTGATAGAGGTTCTCCGAGCGGACAAGGCCAATATGTCGGCCAAAGGCGTTAACGGTCATATTCGCCCAACGAATCACACTATCTAATCGTTCCCAACTCTGGTTATCATTTGCCATATTCATTTTTTTTTACTTCCTTTGCAGTCAAGATCCCGTAGTTCAATGGATAGAATATAAGATTCCGGTTCTTACGATGAAGGTTCGAATCCTTCCGGGATCACAACTTATCAAAGAGCTCAGCCACGATAGCAAACTATCAAGTCGGCGAATTTATTTTATCAAAGATAGCGATTTTATTTTTATTTACAAGTCAAAAAGTCGCTAATTATAATAAAATCTTGTAATGTGATAATAAAATTGGTCTTCCGACTCTTTTTTTTCTGATATTTATCAACGATTTTGTATATTTGCCATAGAAACTGTTTAAATTTATTTAGCTTCGTTTTTCACTATGGCTTTTGACCGTAACATGAGAAATATCGAGAGCGATCTTGAATTTGAAGATAGAATACGCCCCCACGAACTGACAGCCTTCTCTGGTCAGGATAAAATCGTGGAGAATCTGACTGTCTTCATCAAAGCGGCGCTTATGCGTGGTGACTCGCTCGACCACACACTTCTTCACGGCCCTCCAGGTTTGGGAAAGACAACCTTAGCCAACATCATTGCCCATGAGATGGGTGCTCAGCTTAAGGTTACTTCGGGTCCTGTATTGGATAAGCCAGGAGATTTGGCAGGACTGCTGACAAACCTTGATGCAGGAGATGTACTCTTCATTGACGAGATTCACCGCCTCAGCCCGATTGTCGAGGAGTATCTCTATTCTGCGATGGAGGATTACAAGATCGACATTGTGCTCGACAAAGGCCCTTCGGCCCGTTCAATCCAGATCGAGCTTGCACCATTTACGTTGGTAGGAGCAACTACACGTAGCGGATTGCTCACCTCGCCACTCCGAGCACGATTCGGCATCACTTGCCACTTGGAGTATTACGACACATCTGTCTTAGCGGGCATCGTCAAGCGTTCGGCACGTATTTTAGATATCTCAATTGATGATAATGCCGCTCACGAAGTGGCTCTACGCTCACGTGGCACACCACGTATTGCCAACGCCCTGCTCAGACGTGTGCGCGACTTCGCAATGGTCAAGGGCGAAGGACATATCGATTTAGAGATCACTCGTTTCGCGCTTCAAGCACTCAACATCGACTCGCGAGGTTTGGATCAGATGGATAACAAGATCCTCGCCACGATCATCGAGAAGTTCAAGGGTGGCCCTGTTGGCCTTAACACCATCGCCACAGCTGTTGGCGAGGAAGCGGGGACGATCGAAGATGTCTATGAGCCATTCCTCATCAAAGAGGGCTTCATCAAACGTACTCCGCGAGGTCGTGAAGCGACAGAGCTTGCCTATACACACCTCGGTTTTACGCCCAAGAGTGATGACAACACACTATTTTAACAATTTACTCAACCAAAGATAACCATGAAAAAGATTTTTTCACTGCTTGCTGTCCTATTTTTTGTCGGTTCAGCATTGGCTCAAAGCCCTAAGGGTGAGCCACAAATCCCCGTATACCCCACACTGCAAAGCGAAGAGTCATTCAGCATGATCCTCGTTCCCGACCCTCAGAGTTATACCAAATTTGCAGCAAACCAACCACTCTTTGATCTCCAGACCGCATGGATCGCCCAAAACATCAAGCGACTGAACATCAAAGCAGCACTCTTCACAGGCGATATGGTCGAGCAGAATGGCAAGATCACATCAAAGCCTCTGCCTAACGACTACAATGGTGACCAGACAGGTCGCCAGCAATGGGAGGCAGTCTCACGCGCTCTGAGCCGTTTGGACAACCGCTTGCCATACGTTGTAGCACAGGGCAATCACGACATTGGCCACATCACAGCCACCGACCGCCACACAATCGCTCCAGAGTATATCTACCCAGAGCGCAATATCAAGTTCGAGGAGTGTTTAGTCTCAACATGTCCTAACTTCGAGGGCGTACACACAATGG
This sequence comes from uncultured Alistipes sp., assembly GCA_964437405.1. Lineage (GTDB taxonomy): Bacteria > Bacteroidota > Bacteroidia > Bacteroidales > Rikenellaceae > Alistipes. The sequence goes on along the minus strand of CAYTGT010000004.1, from coordinate 3,829 downwards.
AGAACTCGGCGTATGAGTTTAAGAGCAAGACTTGGGGCAAATTACTCATCATCACTTTTGAGTTTGCACCGCGCGATGAGGCTATCGCTTGGGCTAAAGAGTTGACCGAATCGGAGAAGTATAAAGATCACAAGGTCATCATCTTGACCCACTCATGGTTAAACACGGCAGGCAACCGTATCGCCAAAGAGGGCTACACTCTGAGTCCTTGTAATTGGGCAGAGGCTGTATGGCAGAAGTTGGTCTACCCATCGAAAAATATCTGTTTGGTAATGTGTGGTCATACGGGTGCCGCACCAAAAATTGCCGAGGATGTTGAAAAGACTAATTTCAAACCAACCTCATCATACCGTATCGACAAAGCTGCTGATGGCCGCTCGATCCCACAAATGATGTTCAATTCTCAGCAGGGCGATGGCGACTGGAACGGTAATGGAGGTGATGGCTGGCTTCGTATTTTGGAGTTCAAGCCTGATGGCAAAACCATCAGCGTTCGCACCTTCTCACCACTCTTTGCTCTCTCGCGTCTAACGCAACATTTAGCTTGGCGCACAGCAGATTATGATCAATTTGAGATTGTGATTGAGTAGTACCCAAAAACAGGAACGGCTGACGAGTATAATTTTCGTCAGCCGTTTCTATTATCTTATCTGATTAAAACAGCGCCTTAAACTCCTCAAGCGACATTTTATCCACTCGACAAGAGCCGATCTCTGTTGGCAGAACTATATATATATAGTCTCCCTCGTTCTTTTTATCCTTCTTAACCTCTTTGAGCAGACGGCGCATCTCCACAGGCGGAGTAATCGAAAAACCATAACCAATCAGCAAACGATCTATACGCGCTTTGTCGGCCTCCGAAAGAGCGCCACTTCGCCACGCTGCATCAGCAATGAGCGACAACCCTACCGCCACAGCCTCGCCATGATTCATCTTCGAAAAGCACTTCTCTATCGCGTGAGCCAACGTATGACCGAGATTTAATTTACGCCTATCGCCCGACTCTCGCTCATCACGCTCTACGATATCGGCCTTAACCTTGATAGCGCGATAAACCAACTCTGAGAGTAACTCTTTATCCGTACGAAGCTCCTGCAATGAGGAAGATTCCAATCGCTCAAAAAGTTCTCGATCGGCAATAACTCCCGCCTTTATCATCTCGGCAAGACCTGTACGAAACTCTCGTTCCGATAGAGTAGAGAGCACATCCACATCGCAGATCACAAATTGCGGCTGATTAAATGTGCCGACCATATTTTTATAGCCATCAACATTGACTCCATTCTTTCCGCCCACGCTGGCATCCACCTGACCGAGCAAAGTTGTCGAAACAAAGCCAAACTCCAAGCCTCGCATATAGGTCGAAGCCACAAAACCCGCAACATCGGTAACAATTCCACCACCGATTCCCAGCACGAAGGTCGAACGGTCGACCCCCAACTCGATAAATCGGCGATAAATCATATCCACCGTATGCAATGTCTTGCTTGTCTCACCTTGACTGATCAAGATATGATCATACTGAGCCAGGAGCGAGTGATAATAGCGATCAATGTTAATATCAGACACTACAACCACCCTACGTTTAGGCAATAAACGTGGCAACTCTTCCACCAAAGAGCCCACCACAACACAACGATCTTTTACAGATATTGAATATTTCATAGTAACATATTCTTGAATAGTAGAACAAAAATAAAACATTTCGCAGGAAAATTATTAACTTTGCACGATTAATTTCTTTTTTACTATGCAAAAACTTCGCAACATTGCAATCATTGCCCACGTAGATCACGGTAAAACTACACTCGTGGACAAGATGATCGTTGCCGGGCACTTGTTGCGCTCCGACACAAACGATACAGGAGATTTGATTATGGATAACAACGATTTGGAGAGAGAGCGTGGTATCACGATTCTTTCAAAAAACGTATCGGTTATCTACAAGGATTATAAAATCAACATCATCGACACCCCAGGTCACGCCGACTTTGGTGGCGAGGTAGAGCGAGTGCTCAACATGTGCGATGGTGTATTGCTATTGGTTGACGCCTTCGAGGGCACGATGCCACAAACTCGCTTCGTACTCCAGAAAGCACTTTCACTGGGTAAGAAGCCGATCGTGGTGGTAAACAAGGTGGACAAAGCCAACTGCCGCCCAGAATTTGTCAACGAGCAGGTATTTGATTTGATGTTCTCGCTCAACGCGACCGAGGAGCAGCTCGACTACAAGACCATCTATGGCTCGGCAAAGCAGGGCTGGATGTCTCACATCTGGAACGAGCCTACCGACTCAATCGCGCCGCTTTTGGACGCTATCATTGACGAGATCCCTGAGCCTCAAAATGTAGAGGGCACACCTCAGATGCTTGTCACATCGTTGGAGTACTCTCCATACGTTGGCCGCATTGCTGTCGGCAAGCTCACACGCGGAACACTCCGCACAGGTCAGAACGTAACATTGGCCAAGCGTGACGGCGAGACTCGTATCAAGACACGCATCAAGGAGTTGATGGTATTCGATGGCCTGGGCAAAAGCAAGGTCGAGGAGGTACACTGCGGCGAGATCTGCGCATTGGTCGGTATCGAAGGTTTCGAGATCGGCGACACAATCTGCGATTTCGAGAATCCAGAGCCACTGCCACCAATCGCCATTGACGAGCCTACAATGTCGATGCTCTTTACCATCAACAACTCGCCATTCTTCGGCCGCGATGGTAAATTCGTCACCTCTCGCCACCTGAAGGAGCGTTTGGATCGTGAGCTTGAGCGCAATTTGGCTCTACGCATCCAACCAGGACAGAATGCTGATTCATTTATAGTATATGGCCGAGGCGTATTGCATCTCTCGGTTTTGATCGAGACTATGCGCCGCGAGGGCTATGAGCTTCAGGTCGGACAGCCAAAGGTTATCATCAAGGAGATTGATGGTGTCAAGTGTGAGCCTGTCGAGGAGATGACAGTCGATTGCCCTGACGAGTGCGCAGGAACAGTCATCGAGATGGTCACTAAGCGCAAGGGTAATCTCACCAATATGGAATCAGATGGCGAACGTACACGTTTGGAGTTTTTAGTGCCATCGCGAGGCATTATCGGCTTGCGTTCAAACATGCTGACAGCCACAGCTGGCGAGGCTATCATGACCCACCGCTTGAAGGATTTTGAGCCTTGGATGGGAGATATCGAGATGCGCACCAACGGTTCGCTAATCGCCTCTGAGACAGGTACAGCATACGCCTACTCGATTGATAAGTTACAGGATCGCGGACGCTTCTTCATCTCTCCGATGGACGAGGTTTACGCAGGACAGGTTGTGGGCGAAAGCACCCGCATGGGCGATATTACAATCAACGTAACCAAAGCTAAGCAGTTGACAAATATGCGTGCTTCGGGTGCCGATGACAAGGCTGTCATCGTACCACCAAAGGTATTCTCGTTGGAGGAGGCTTTAGAGTATATCAAGGCAGATGAGTATGTCGAGGTAACTCCAAAATCTATGCGTCTGAGAAAAATTCTCTTGAGCGAGATTGATCGTAAGCGTGCCGCCAAGCAGTAATAATAAGCGGAATAAAGCTAAAAGAGCCTATCTAATAAGTTTTGGATAGGCTCTTTTTGTGCCAGAAGTTGTATAACAAGAGTTAATTTTAGGCTTAAGGTATTTTCACCGCTCATGCTCGGCAGAGACCGTTATACGTGCTATGCCAAGCGTAGCAACCAAAAGGAACTTAACGACAAAGGAGCCTCATTAGACAATTTCTTCCTATTTTAAGGTCTTATAAGATAAGATATGCACAGTAACTGCCGCAGCTATGGCGAAGAGTAGTATCTG
>CAYTGT010000003.1:0-24463 GCA_964437405.1 uncultured Alistipes sp. | reverse complement strand
CGGTGACGAGGCAAACGATTAGGAGAAGAAAGCAACAGTATCAAAATAACCAATGTTTATTAATTTACGCTTGCGATGCGCAATGTGCATCCGAGTCAGACAAAAAGAGTTAACGACTGCCTGAGCGTAAGAAATTAAAATGAAGATGAAAATTTTAAAGAAGATGACTTTGGCCCTTGTGGCCGCAATGACCATCACAACTACAGTTTTCGCAGGTGGTCCAATGACAAACTCAAACCAGAGCGCATCGTTCTTGCGTAGTATCGCTCGCGGTACATCACTCGATCCAGATGCAGTCTACAACAATCCTGCAGGTGTGGTATTTATGGATAATGGTTTCCATATCGGTTTGAACGACCAGATGGCTAAGCAGACTCGTACAGTGAACTCTACTTACGCTCCATTCGCAATGTTCGGTGGCAACCAGACTAAGGAGTACAAGGGTGAGGTATTCTCTCCTGCGATCCCAAGCGTTCACTTCGCATGGAAGCACAACCGTTGGGCTTTGATGGCTGGTATGGGTGTTAACGGCGGTGGCGGCTCTTTGGAGTTCGACAACGGTTTGGCATCATTCGAGCGTCAGTTTGCAGTTCTCCCAGGTGCTATCACTCAGCTCGGTCAGACACTCGGCGCTGTTAACCCAGCTATGGCTGTATCGGCTAACCAGTATGCTATGGATATGTACCTCAAGGGTAACTCAATGACTTTGGCATTCAACGCTGGTGTTGCATTCCGCATCACAGACTGGTTGTCAGCAGCTGCTCAGATCCGTTTCAGCACAACTTCTAACGGTTATGAGGGTTACATGAAGAACATCCAGATCAATCCAAATATGGCCGCTATGGGTCTTGATGGTAGCAAGATGATCTCTGCATCACAGTTCTTCACTCAGGCAGGTGCTGCTTTGGGTCAGTTGAAGCCAGAGTTGGCACAGCAGGCTGCAGTTTACGCTGCACAGACAGCAGACCACTTCTTGGATGTTAAGCAGAAGGGTACTTCAATCAGCCCTGTATTGGCTTTGGCTTTCCACAAGGGTGCATGGGATGCTTCTGTAAAGTATGAGTTCAAGATGGCTACTGAGTTGGAGATCGAGTCAGAGCCTATCTCAGCTAACGATCCTGTTATCAAAGGTATCTTCCCTAACGGTGCGAAGGTTAAGTCAGAGACTCCAGCTTTGTTGTCAGTAGCGTTGAGCCGTCACTTCGGTGCAGTTAAGGTTACAGCTGAGTGGCATGAGTATTTCGACAAGGATGCTGAAAACTCATTCTCATCAGTTATCACAGGCAACACAATGGAGTATTTGTTGGGTGCTGAGTGGACAATCTCAGACAAGTGGTTGATCTCAGCAGGTGTTCAGCGCACACAGGTTGATATGGATGCTAACAAGTATTCAGATATGAACTTCCTCACATCATCAGTTTCAGTAGCCATTGGTGCTGCTTACAACTTCTCTGAGAAGGTTCGCCTTAACATTGGTTTGATGCCAACATTCTACGATGAGGTTACAGCTAAGGGTCAGGCATCAGGTCTTAACTTCACAGACGTTTACGATCGTACTTCAATGGCATGGGGTATCGGTCTTGACCTCAAGTTCGGCCGCAAGTAATTTTTTCATGATAATTTCCATGATGCCTTTGATCGGGCATCATGGAGCTACGCCGACACTCGTAAGTCGGATGCTGAGAGATAGGGGCATTGGATTGGGCCCAGAGGATGACAAGGGGCGATAATCTGAATAACGCGACAATTCTGATTAATACCCTGTAGTCGGAGACTATGATGATCCGATGCCACAACTCTTAGAGAAGTTCTAACGTGTTACTTTCATTAGCATTTCTCCAGACTTGGGAATAGCTTGGTTAGAAGATGTGGCCTTGAGCGGAAACTGCATGATTGGCCCGCACAAGTATCTTTAGCAAAGGTAGCACGGCCTTTAATGAAAATACTCTTTTTGTAGAATATGGTTTTTTGATTGCTGGACGGTTGCGCCTCTAATGACGCAGCCGTTTTTTTGCGACTACATCTTATGTAAGACCAACATCTTAATTCGGGTTTCACGCCACTCAAATTCGTTTTCACGCCACTCGGCGATAACGAAGATAACAAAATAACGGGTAGGGGGATTCTGTTATTCGATAAGCGTCAATAGCTGAGGGAAGGTGTCGATGATATGGGTGGCGCCTGCGGCACGTAACTCATCTGCTGAGGCGTTACCGTAGCTTACACCACAGGTTTCTGCGCCTGCGCGAGCACCCATCAATATATCGTAAGGCATATCGCCCACCACCAATGTCTCGTCTGCACGGAATTTCAGTTCTCGCAAGGTCTTAAGCACAGGTTCGGGGTCGGGTTTATGTTGAGTGCAGTCCTCCAATCCCAAGACATAGGGAATCATCTCATGCAGTCCGAAACTCTCAACAAACTCCAACAATGGGCGGCGAGAGCGTGATGAGGCGATGGTAATGGTCAGCCCCTTGTCGTGCAGGGCTTTGATCGTCTCCAACACCCCCGCAAACATGTCGGGCGAGAGATTGCGTTTGTTCTCGCGGAAGATTCGGCGATAGGTCTCGGTGTAGAGCTCACTTTGTTCTGAAGTGATCGAGGGGTAGAGTTTATGAAAGCCCTTAACAAGCGGCAGTCCGATGGTCGAGCCGCACTCCTCGTCAGAACGAGCCTCCAACGAGAGTTCTTCGATAGTCATTCGGAAAGTGCGCAGAATGGTAGCGCGGGTGTCGGCTATCGTGCCATCGAAATCGAGTATTACAAGTCGCTTTTGCATAATCTGTTGGGCTTTGTGTTGGTAGGGCTTCAATCTTAGAATTGGAAATAGATAAACGGCTGTATGTCGCTCGACTTGATCTGCATGACGCACCACACAACGGCTGTCAGCATAGCCACCTGCCACCAGAATGATGCCGAGCCGACCTTGCGAACGATATCCTGATCTATCTTGGCGGGCATGAAGTGCATCATATAACCCAAGACGATAAATCCAAATACAACCTTATATCCCTCGATGACCTGAGGTATGATCTGTGGCGAGAAACTATGGAAGATCTGGTAGAGCATCAGGTGTACCGTCTGCATATCATCGGCACGGAACAGAAGCCAACCCAAGCAGACGATATTGAAGGTAACAAACCACCCCAGGATGCGCATCACAGGGTTCATATCCTCGCCCGTAGCCTTTGCTCCAGGGACAACCTCCAACCACAACTTATGCACCGCCAACGCCACGCCATGCAGCGCACCCCACAGCACAAAACGCACCGCCGCGCCATGCCACAAGCCGCCCAAAACCATCGTCAGCAATAGGTTTAGATATGTGCGCCAACGACCCTTGCGGTTACCGCCCAACGAGATGTAGAGGTAGTCACGCAACCAACGCGAAAGCGAGATATGCCAACGGCGCCAGAACTCGGTAATGGTGGCCGACTTATAGGGTGCATCGAAGTTTTTAGGGAAGCGGAAGCCCAACAATAGGGCGATACCGATTGCCATATCGGAGTAACCCGAAAAGTCGCAGTATATCTGTAACGCATATCCATAGATACCCATCAGACACTCGAAACCCGAATAGAGCGCAGGTTCATCGAAGATGCGATCCACGAAGTTGAGCGATATGTAATCCGAGATTATGGCCTTTTTGATGAGTCCCACCAAAACCAAACTCACACCCACGCCGAACATCTGACGTGTGACCATCAGCGGCTGGCGTATCTGCGGCAGAAAATCCTTCGCACGCACGATAGGGCCTGCCAACACCTGCGGGAAGAACGAGAGGTAGAACAAGTAATCGAAGAAGCGATTTAGCGGGCGCAGAGTGCCACGATAGACATCTATCGTATAGCTCATCGATTGGAATACGAAGAACGAGATTCCGACAGGCAGAAAGATATTCTGGAACTGCAAAAATCCCTCGCCCAAAAGTCCGTTGGCCATCTCGATCAGGAAGTTGGTGTATTTAAAGTAGCCCAACATTCCGAGGTTGATTGCCACGCTCAGCGCCACCCACCACTTTTTCTCGCGTTTGCTCTGCGAGGAGTCTATGGCGTGGGCTATCAGATAGTCGGCCACGGCCGAAAAGATCAGTAGCAGAAAATATATGCCGCTCGACTTATAGTAGAAGTAGAGCGAGAAGGCGATGACATAGAGTATGCGCAACGATGTGAGCCTGCGCAGAAGGAGGTATCCCGCTGTGAAGGCCACGAACATAAACAAAAAAAGTCCGCTATTGAAGATCAGCGGTGAGGCGGCATCGTAGTGCAGCAATGCCTGCACTCGTTCTGTCAGATCGGCAATATTGAGTTGAGGCATTACTTACTCTTGATGGTTAAAAATCGTATCTCGCTGAAGCATATCGGCCTCAAGCGGTTTATGTTCTATCGGTGCTATCTTGAGCGGCTCAGAAAGCACAGGCTTCGAGCGCTCGATGCGGTCACGCAACCTGACGCAATACTCCTCAGCACCCTTGAGCAAGGCGTAATAGAGTTGGCGTGCTATGCGTGCACCACCAGCATAGTTGATGTGGGTATAATCCTTACCCGCCCAACCATTATTGACAAACTCGACCATACCGCCCAAACGTTGCATAGCCGAATAGGTATCCCAAAATGCCACGCCGCGATTTTTCGCAGCCTCGCGTTGCGACTCGGTCAGATTCTTGGCCGAGGTCATAGGCTGGATTCCATCCTCGCCCTTCTGCGAGCGGTCACTCACTCCCATCACCAACACCGCAGCTCCAGGGAAGCAACTCTCCACATAGCTGATCATCTTCTCGACCTGCTCGCCATAGAGCGAATAGTTGTGGCGCTCGGCTTGCATGATATTGAGTCCATATTGCAGGATCACAAGGTCATAAGGGCGCATGGTGTTGATCTGCGAGTTGACCGAAGCGTTACTCCAGAACATCGCCTGACCATTGTTACTGCGTATCGAAAGGTTATCCACCGCAATGCCCGACTTAGAGTCGAACTCAGCACCGATACCTGTGAAAGACTCCGCTCCGCTAAGGATCTTCATCTCCAAAGAGTTGATACGCTCCTGCTCAACAACAATCTGGCGCACCACCTCATCACCATCGAAGAAGAATACTCGCTCCTCGCCATCGTTGAGTTTGATACCGATCTCGGCACGCTGACGAGCGATAAAGAGCAAACGCGCACGCTCAACCTCGTTCAAGTGGCGGCGCTTCTCGGTCATATCCCAACGTGTCGAAGCACCAGCCGAAGCCTTAGCCACCCAACCTGAAACGAAGAAGTCGGCCGAATATGGCTCAGGGGTACTCTTACGTTGCATGATGTTGTATGGAGTCCACCCCTTAGAGGTGGTTTTGATAGTCTGACGGAAGCCTGTAAATGGCGAGGCAACAGGGGCATAACCCACGCCACCACCATGAAATGTATCTTGCAGCAACTCTCTCAGGTCGGCCGTCAGGATATCGCCCTCGACAAACGAGTCACCCATAAATGCCACTCTCACCTGCTCCTTGTTCCAGAGCAACTTCTCGAAGAATCGCTCCCACGCGCTTGCGCTACCCTCGGCAAAGAGCTCCAGATGGGTGATCAGCGAATCGGCAGGCAGGATATCGGAGTAGTCGGTGGTAGGTAATTCATCGAGCGAAGGCAACTTCTCGCCCTGCTCCACAAGTTCCTCGCCACCCGAAGGTTGCTCCTCGAAGATTCCTTCCCACGAAGCTGAGGTGGCGCTACCCATAGGCGAAGCCTGTGCTTGAGTCTGGGCAACCTGCTCGGCCACAGCCTCCAAATCGACCTCAAACTCCTCGACATTGATCTCTGGGGCGGGCTCGGCCTGCTCCTGCTTTTCATCGAAGCGCACAAGGTCGGAGATGATATTGGCACGGCGAAGATCTATACCTCCTGCTGAAATAGGGGGTACAAGGCTGATTATCAGCAACAGGACGAGCGTGGCCGATGCTACCAACCAACCGCGCGAGGTATAATCTTCTTTGGGGTTAGCCATCTTTCTTTTAAACGGGGAATTAATCGTTTCGGCGTGAAACCATCGAGATATAGTAGATCACTGTGGCGATGGCGCTCAATGCCGCCACCAAATATGTACGTGCCGCCCAGCGAAGCGACTCCTTAGCATAGCTAAGTTGCACGCCCTGCAATGTGCGACTGCGCTCCAACCACTCCAAAGCACGCTCCGAAGCGTTGTACTCCACAGGCAATATGATGATCGAGAACAAGGCCGACATGGCGATCATGCCGATACCGATCCACGCCACTGTGGTAGAGTTGGTCGAGGCCATGATGGCGATACCCAAGATGATGACCCATGTCGCGGCGCGTGAAGCGAAGCTCACCACAGGCACCAATGCTGAGCGCATCACCAGCGGAGCATAACCCTGCGCATGCTGGACGGCGTGACCACACTCGTGGCAAGCCACCGCCGCCGCAGCAATACTGCGTGAAGAGTAGACGCTGTCACTCAGATTGACGGTCATGTTCGATGGGTTGAAGTGGTCGGTCAACTGACCCGCCACGTGAGTCACCTTCACGTTGTGCACGTTGTTCTCGCGCAACATCTTCTCGGCTATCTCAGCACCCGTCATGCCATTAGGGAATGGCACCTGAGAATACTTGGCGAAAACCGACTGCAAACGCGCCTGAACGATCCATCCGAGGATTGCGATTGCGCCCATCAAAAGAATCGAGCCACCCGATGAGAGGCCCATGCTACCTGTCTCGTATCCATAGGTAGAATAATCTTGTACTACCTGCAATAAATCCAACATAAAACTACGTTTTAAAATAAAAAACTCTATCTTCTAAACGGCTCCTCGCTCACGGAAATTATCTCATCCACCACGAAAAGACCCAAAAATGGGAGTTAGAGTTCATCAATTGTGCAAAAGTAAGAATTTTTTGCATAACTTTGTACAGTTTTTATTAAATTTGGTATGATCTGTCATATCTCCGCCGCAAGGGGGCTTTTTTTAGAGCGAAATTTGGCTTGACGGAGATGCCGCCCGACCTTTAAGGTGGCTCTGGGCGGGGGATCATACGGTGACAAAGCCGCTGATGATGAAATTGGAGTATATGCTTGCTCTGCGCACCGAGGGTGCCGATCGTCTCTCACGTAGCGAGGTGATGATGCGTATAGCGACCGTAACGGTCTGCCTCGCGATGGTGGCGATGATCATTACGCTCTCGATTTTTGGTGGCTTCCGCGAACAGATACACAGCGCTTTTCGTGGCTTTGGCTCCGACCTGACGCTCTTCGATATTGCGGGACTCAGCGAGGGCGAGGCGGCGAGTCAGGTGGTCTACAGCGAATCGTTGGTCGAGCAAATCGGCCATATGGAGTCTGTGGAGCGCGTTGCGCCATATCTGACGCTCGGCGTGATGGCCAAGCAGGGGGATCAGCTCTTGGGGTTGCAACTCAAGGGTGTTGACCCACGTTACGACACAGAGTTCTGGAGCGAGAAGATAGTTCAAGGTTCGTTGCCCAATGTCGGAGAGGAGAGTCGCCGCAGCGAAGTGTTACTCTCGCAGGTGGCGGCCAAGAGTCTGAAGGTGGGCGTAGGCGATAAGTTGGAGGTGATGCTTTTAGACAAGCAGGGTGCACCCAGACGTTTTCCGCTCAAGGTGTCGGGTATCTACCACACAGGGTTGGAGGAGATGGATCGTGTGTTTGCCCTAACAGATATACGCGATGTGAGGCGTTTGGCGGCATTGGGCAGCGAGGTTGTTTCGGGTTATGACATCTGGCTAAGCCCATCGGCTAAGGCCGAGCAGGTGGCCGAAAAGATGGAGGAGATGCTCTATGAGAGCGATGAGGAGGAGTGGTACAACCTTGTGCCAGCGACACTCCAGATGCGATATCTTGTGCCCTTCGATTGGTTGAAGGCTCACACCGTAATCGCACAGGTTGTTTTGCTGATTATGATGGTGGTCTTGCTCTTTAATATGGCGGCGGCGATGCTGATCATGGTCTTCGACCGCATAGGCATGATCGGAACGCTGAAGGCATTGGGAATGCGCAACCGCGCCATCGGAAATGTCTTTCTGATTCGTGCCATGTTGCTCTTTGTCAGAGGTGCGGCATGGGGAAATCTCATTGCGTTGGCTCTGATTGCGGTGCAGGCGCTGTGGAGCCCCATTAAGCTCGACCCCGAAGGATATATGCTCTCGACACTACCTGTGAGCTTTGGCCTCTGGTGGTGGATAGGGCTCAATGTGGGTGCTATGGCCATAAGCATTGTGGTGATGGTTGCACCATCGCTCATGGTGGCTAAGATCAGCCCCGAAGAGTCGTTGAAGTATAAGTTGTAAAATGAATTTGTAAGGAAAATATCGTAAACGATGAAACCATATAACACACCTAAAAGCAAGAAAGAAGAGGTACAGCAGATGTTCGACAACATTGCGCCGAGCTACGACAATCTGAACCATATCCTCTCTCTCTCGATAGATAAGTTGTGGCGCCGCCGCGTGGTCAATTTGGTCAAGCGATTGAAGCCTCAACGTGTGATGGACTTGGCCACAGGCACAGGCGATTTGGCCATCAAGATGGCTAAGCGTATGCCTAAAACCAGCATTATGGGTGTCGATCTGTCGGAGAATATGCTCGCTGTGGCGGCTCATAAGGTGCGCCGATTGGGGCTCGATGACCACATTGCGCTCTATCAGGGTGATGCCGAGAATTTAGACGTGGCCGATGGTGTGTTGGATGTGGTGACTATCGCCTTCGGCATCCGCAACTTCGGCTCGATAGAGGCGGGATTGAAGGAGATTATGCGAGGTTTGCGCAGTGGGGGTCATGTGGTGATTCTGGAGTTCTCGACACCTCGCAACCCGATTGTCCGCAAGCTCTATGAGATCTACTCGAACCATGTGATGAAACCTGTCGGGGGTATGATCTCGAAGGATCGTAAGGCGTATAACTACCTGCCCGATTCGATCGTGGAGTTCCCTTCGCGTGGTGAGTTCTTGAAGCTCATGCAGCAGGCTGGTTTTGTCGATTGCTATCGCCGTAGCCAGACATTGGGCATAGCGCAGATTTATGTAGGACGTAAGGCATAGGCGATGCTGAGGCGAGTGATATATCTGCTCCTGGCGTTGATCTTTGTCGCCTGCTCAGCCACCGAGACAGAACGCGAAATAGTGATTCGCTCGGTAAATCCTATCGGAGAGGAGTGGCAAGAGTGGCAGCAGAGCGGTCAGCAGGGATTGCCGCAGACAATTTCACTCTCGGTACAGGTGGAGAACGCTGGTGCGGGGTTGAAGATTCGAGGTGGCGAGGCCGAACTGAGATATGGCTGGCGCAAGGTTGCGATCCTCAGATTGCAGGAGAAGGTGAAGATCATGGGTCACCGTAATTCACAAGTGATGCTCACCATGCGACTGCACGTGGCGCACAACTCGCAAGCCCAAGCATTGTATGAGGCTCTGCGCAACCGCTCGGCAGATGGGATCTCGATAGGGTGGAACCTCAAGGTGCGCAAGGGTCTGTTTGCAGGGCGCGTAAAGCAGGAGGCTGTGGCGTTGGGAGAACTGCTCTCGGAGCAGGATATGGAGCGCTTGTGGCAAATGATGGAGCGATTTAAGTGATGATGGAGCGGTTTAAGTAGGATATAAAAGGAATAAAAGATTTATCAGATATGAAAAAATTGATGTTGACTCTGAGCTTGATGCTCGCATGTGCGACATTGGCTGTCGGACAGAATATCCAGAGCAAAAAGAGTAGTCTGGCGATGGGTTCATCGGCTGTAACGGTGACCGAGCAGGATGATGTGAAGCAGGCGGTGCACACAGTTGAGCAGCGCAACAAGCCGACCAAAATCAACGGCTACACGATCTTGATCCTTTCGGACAACTCGCAGACGGCACGTGAGAATGCCAACAAGGCTAAGGAACTCTTTGAGGAGAACTTCAAGGATACTAAGGTCAAGATGTATTACGAGAGTCCTTCGTTCTATGTGACGGCGGGTCACTACCTGACCAAAGAGGAGGCCATCATCGAGTTGTGGCGTTTCCGCGCGGTATTCCCTAAGGCTATCACTCAGAACCGCGAGATAGATATCACCGAATTTATCATCCGCCCCGATGAGATGACCGAGGAGGGAGATGATTCGGCTGAGGAGAACGAAGAGTAGGCGGTGGAAATTCAAAATTCACACCCGTAACGGGTGTTTTGTAGGAGAGAAAGTTGTTTTGCTAAAAAACGTAACAAGGCCTATTAAGTAAGTCACTCCACCGCACCCGTAACGGGTGTTTTATAAGTGGGAGAGTAGTTCTGCTAAAGAAAGTAACAAGCCCAATTAAGCACGTCACTCCACCGAAAGTAAGCGAGGATTGGAGTCGCTAACGACAAATTGATTATAGAGATAATCTAAAAATACAAGCCTAACGGCTTTTGAATAGAGAGAAAAACAATTTTTAAGAGTAGTAATATATGGAAAATAACTACTACCATTCGCCATACAGCGCTGAGGAGCTGATGGAGCGTCTCCGCAAGATCCGCCACGTGGCGTTGGATATGGATGGCACGATTTATATGGGCATGACACTCTTCCCATATACTAAATCTTTCCTTGAGTCACTGCGCAAGATGGGGATTACATATTCGTTTTTGACCAACAACCCATCGACCTCAATCCCCGACTATCTGAAAAAACTCAGCGGCATGGGTATCGAGGCCACCGAGGAGGAGATGTATACTACGGCTTTGGCCTCAATCGACTATATCAAACGTAACTACCCCGATGCACGCCGACTCTTTCTGCTCGGCACGCCAAGCATGATCTCGGAGTTCGAGAAGGCGGGATTTGAATCTGTGGCCGACAGCGCCGAGGAGCGTCCCGATGTTGTTGTGGTGGCCTTCGACAAGACGTTGGAGTATAGCCGCTTGTGCCGCGCAGCATGGTGGGTAGCTGAGGGGTTGCCATACATCGCAACCAACCCCGATAGGGTGTGTCCAACCGATCAGCCTACTGTGCTTGTCGACTGCGGCTCGATCTGCAAGTGCATTGAGCATGCCACATCGCGCTGTCCCGACATCGTGCTGGGTAAGCCCGATCCAAATATGTTGGCAGGCGTGAGAGAGCGCTACGGCGTGGAGGCCGAGGAGGTGGCGATGGTCGGTGACCGTATCTACACCGATGTGCAGATGGCATTCAATGCAGGTGCTTTCGGAGTGTTGGTGCTTTCGGGCGAGACAACTCTCCAGATCGAAGCCGAAGCACCTCGCAAACCCGACCTAACGGCCGCTAATATAGCTGTCTTGGGCGAGTTGTTGCGTAAGGCACGTGAATAAGACGAATAAGTAATAGAAAGGAATACATGGAAAAAATCAAATCTAACGGCCTAAGCGAAGCCGAAGTTGCAGCGAGCCGCCAAAAACATGGCCTCAACCTGCTCACTCCACCTAAGCAGACTCCATGGTGGAGACTCTACCTTGAAAAGTTTCAGGATCCGATCATCGTGATCCTGCTGTTTGCTACACTCATTTCACTCATCTTCGGAATCATTCATGGCGAATATACCGAGTCGGTGGGTATCATCTGCGCTGTATTGCTGGCCACAGGCGTTGGCTTCTGGCAGGAGTATAGTGCCAAAAAGAAGTTCGATGCAATGAAGTCGGACAAGGATTACGAGATGGTCAAAGTGCGCCGCGATGGTGTGGTGATCGAGATCTCGAAGGATCAGATGGTCGTGGGCGATGTAGCGATACTCTCTGCGGGCGATGAGATCCCAGCCGACATCGAATTGTATATGGCTACCGACATGAAGGTGGCCGAAGCTGCCATGACTGGTGAGTCGGTGGCAGTCGATAAGCACCCGATAGAAGAGCCTTATACGGGTTCGGGCTTCGCTCCTAACCTCTTGTTGCGCGGTACAAACGTAGAGCAGGGTATGGGCGAGGGTATTGTGGTGCGCGTGGGCGATGAGACCGAGATCGGTAAAACCACTCGTCAGGCTTCCGAGGAGACCGACAACATCACTCCATTGCAGGCCAAACTCTCGGAGTTGGCGGCGATGATTAATCGTGTGGCATTCGGCATTGCGGGCTTGATGTTCGTGATTTTGAACCTTGTGCATTGGGATTTCGCCTTTGGCGATGCGCCACTTACTTGGTCGCTTGAAACGCTGATGGCCGAGGTGCAGTTCTTGATGGGTGCGGTGATCGTGGTGATCGTGGCGGTGCCTGAGGGTTTGCCTTTGTCGGTGACTTTGGCGTTAGCGTTTTCGATGAAGACGATGGCCAAGGAGAACAACTTGGTCAAGAAGATGCACGCCTGCGAGACTATCGGTGCAGTAAATGTGATCTTCACCGACAAGACTGGTACGCTGACCCAAAATATGATGAAGGTGGTGGATATGAATGTCAAGGCCGAGGATAAGGAGATGCTCGACTTGATTGGTGCTGTGAACTCGACAGCTTCGTGGTCTAACGGTCAGCAGGTGTTGGGAAATCCTACCGAGAGCGCTATCTTAAAGTCGATGGGCAAGGATCGCTCGGAGCAGTTGCGTGCCGAGTATCAAGTGTTGTCTTGCATACCATTCTCAAGTGCATATAAATACATGGTGAGCCACATCCAGAGCGTCAAGAACCGCAAGGAGTATATCGTAATCAAGGGTGCTCCTGAGGTTGTGGCACGCATCATTGGTCAAAAATCGTTCTTGGAGGAGGTTGCTAAGCAGCAGGAGCGTGGTCGCCGTGCCATTGCCGCTGCGGTGATCGAGGGCGCTGCCGACTATGAGGAGGTGAAGCAGAAGCTCAACAAGGGCGAGACGCTGAAGGATTGGCGATATGTTGGCACATGGTTCATCGAGGATCCTGTGCGTGGCGATGTGCCAGAGGCTATCGAGAAGTGCTACGGTGCAGGCATTGACGTGGTGATGATGACGGGCGACAACTTCAAGACAGGCTCAGAGATTGCACGTCAGGCTGGCTTCAAGAATATATGGGCAATCGAGGCTAAGGACTTTATGGAGGCTGTGAAGCATCCTCAGTGTGGTCGCGAGTTCCCTAACGTAATTGCACGATGCACTCCGATCAACAAACTCGACATTCTGAAGTGGACACAAGCCAAAGGTTATGTCTGCTCGATGACGGGCGATGGCGTGAACGACTCACCATCGTTGAACTATGCCGATGTGGGTATCGCTATGGGTTCGGGTACTTCGGTGGCTAAGGAGGCGGCCGATATAGTATTGTTGGATGATGCATTCCCATCTATCGTAACAGGTATCAAGTGGGGTCGCTCGCTCTATAAGAATATCAAGAACTTCCTATTCTTCCAGCTCTCGATCAACGTATCGGCTTGTTTGATTGCTATTTTCGGTCCGATCGTTGGCGTTGGAATGCCATTTACCGTGACACAGTTCTTGTGGATTAACTTGGTGATGGACTCGTTGGCGGCTATCGCTTTGGCTTCGCAGCCTGCCGATGAGAAGGTGTTGCAAGACAAGCCACGCCCACAGGGTGAGTTTATCATCAACAAACCTTTGTTGGAGGCTATCCTCGGCTTCGGAGGCTTCGTATGGATCGCTTGTACGCTGACGCTACTCGGCATGGAGCATGTGGAGTACCTAAAGAGCATGATGGGCGAGAATGTGGTGACATGGCTCTTGGAGAAGATGGATCTGACGGTATTCTTTGCTGGTTATATGGTTGTCAACTGGTGGAATATGTTTAACGCACGTGTTATCGGCAAGGGCAAATCTATCTTTGACGGACTCTTCACCAACAGCAAATTTATCGGCATTGCGGCCTTTATCCTTGCGGTGACGATTTTGATCGTACAGATCGGCGGCGAGGTCTTCCAGACACGTCCACTCGATTGGCAGATGTGGGTTGCGATCATAACCCTCACTTCGCCTGTTGTGATTATTCGCGAGGCATATTATTGGCTCTTCAGCCGCCGCAACGAGGCAAAGAGATAGAGACGTTGCCAAATAATCGGACAACATAAAAGAAACTCCGCCTGATGGATCAAACACATAGGCGGAGTTTTTTCTATATATTACATCTAAGAAATCCTTTTATTTATGTCTGAGTTCTAATTCGCGTTCGAGATCCTCGATCGAGCAGCCCATCTGTTCGAGTAATACCAACAGGTGATAGACCATGTCGGAAGCCTCATAGACAAAACGCTCTTTGTTGCCTGCGACAGCCTCGACAACGCACTCCACAGCCTCTTCGCCTACTTTTTGGGCGATATTCTTCACGCCCTTGATAAACAGGCGGGTGGTGTACGACCCCTCTGGCATTTCGCGGTGGCGTTGCTGAATGACGCTCTGCAAATGACGGATAAAACCCTCGCTGTCGGGAGTGTCGAAGCAGCTCAGTGTACCGCGATGGCATGTCGGACCGATAGGGTCGGCCATAATCAGCAAGGTGTCGCTATCGCAATCCTTATACATCTGCTTGACAATCAAGTAGTGACCGCTGGTCTCGCCCTTTGTCCAGAGTGTTGAACGTGTACGCGAATAGAATGTCACGTGCCCCTCGGCAACGGTCTTTTCAAAAGCCTCACGATTCATATAACCCAACATCAACACCTTGAGTGTTGAGCTATCCTGCACGATAACGGGCAGAAGGCCATCGGCGCACTTCTCCAAATTGAAATCTTCAAAACGTATCATAATCTTACATCTATATTTTTCGCTCTTAACTGCTTTTTAAGCTCCTCTACCGTAATCTCGCCATAGTGGAATATGCTGGCGGCCAATGCTGCATCGGCTCTACCCGCAGTCAACACATCGGCAATATCCTCCACGCTGCCCGCACCACCCGAAGCGATGATCGGGATCGAAAGGCGCTCGGCCAAACGTGCGAAGGTCGGGCAAGGATAACCCTGACGTGTGCCGTCATGGTTCATCGAGGTGAAGAGAATCTCGCCCGCGCCTCGACTCTGGGCCTCCTCAGCCCACGAGAATAGCTCCTTGTCGCTTTGGCGTGATCCGCCATGGGTGGTCACGCGCCACACCCCATCTTCGCCCTGACGTGCATCTATGGCCACCACAACAAACTGCGATCCGTAGCGGGCTGCAATCTGATCAATGAGTTGAGGGTTAGCTATGGCTGCCGAGTTGATCGAGATCTTGTCGGCTCCCGCATCGAGCAGGCGTGCCGCATCCTCTATCGTGCCGATTCCGCCGCCCACAGTAAAAGGGATGTTTATACCATCGGCAATTCGCTCTACCAAATGAGTGAAGGTGCTACGCTCCTCCTTCGAGGCGCTGATATCGAGATAGACCAACTCGTCAGCTCCCGAACGGGCGTAGAACTGACCCAACTCCACCGCATCGCCCACATCGCGCAACTCCTCGAAGTTGATGCCCTTGACCGTACGGCCATTCTTGACATCCAAGCAGGGGATTATTCGTTTAGCAACCATCTCTCGATATCTTTTAATGTTATACGATTCTCATATATTGCCTTGCCGATGATCACTCGGCGCAGAGCCTTCTCCTGCAACAGCTCGATATCGCGCATCGAGCTTATGCCGCCCGAAACGGTGAAGTCAACCTGCTGAAAACGCCCCTGCAGAGCCTCATACAGTTCAACCGAAGGGCCCTGCAACATGCCATCACGCTCGATGTCGGTGCAGATTACTTGGCTTAGTCCCGAAGGCAAAAGTTGCTCGATCAACTCCTCGATGGTTAACGCCAAATCCTCCTGCCAACCGTTGACCGAGACCTTGCCTCGGCGAACATCAGCTCCGAGCACCATCCTCTCGGCCGAGAAACGCTCCAACCACTCGGCAAACAACTCAGGACGCTGCGCCGCCACGCTGCCCACGATGGCATATTTAGCACCCGAATCAAATACTCGGCGGAGTGACTTCTCGCTCTTGATGCCGCCGCCCCACTCCACATCGAGTGAGGTGCGCACGGCGATACGCTCCAACAGTTTCAGATTGCATGGCGAAGCACTCTTAGCACCATCCAAATCGACCACATGGATACGTCTCACGCCGCAATCCTCGTATCGTTTGGCCATATCCACCACATCGGCATCGTAGACCTTGCGCTGGGCGTAATCGCCTTGACTGAGGCGCACGCAACGACCCTCGATGATATCTATGGCTGGTATTAACTCAATTTTACTCATAACTTCAAGAAGTTTGCTATTATCTTTTCGCCCACATCGCCACTCTTTTCGGGGTGGAATTGTGTGCCGTAGAAGTTCTCATATTTCAGCGCCGCGCTGAACATCTCGCCATGCACGGCTGTCGCTATCGTGTCGCTGCAAAGCGCTGGGTAGTAGGAGTGTACGAAATAGAGATAGCTACCCTTATCTACAGCTTTAAAGAGTTTGGAATCTAAGTTCGAGACCCTATTCCAACCCATGTGTGGCACCTTTAGTTCGGGGCTTTCTGCAAAGCGTTTCACATCGCAGTCGAAGAGTCTGAGGCACTCGGCATCGCCCTCCTCGCTATGGCGGCACATGATCTGCATACCCACACAGATTCCCAACACAGGCTTGCGCAACTGACGCACAACATCGCATAGCCCCGCCTCACGCAGATTCTCCATCGCACGCGCAGCATTGCCCACGCCAGGCATTAGGACTCTGTCGGCCTGTTTTATCACCTTTGGGTCGGCTGTAACCACGGCTTCGGCACCTAAACGCTTAAGCGCATTCTCCACCGAACGCAAATTACCCATCCCGTAATCAATAATCGCTATCATAACACACCTTTGCTTGATGGAAGTTCATACTTGAATACATCGCGGCGGATGGCCATCTTTAGTGCGCGTGCAAAGGCTTTGAATACACCCTCGATCAGATGGTGGTTATTCTCGCCCTCGGCCTTGATATGCAGGTTGCACGAGAGTTGCATGGCAAGCGACTTGAAGAAGTGCTTGAACATCTCGGTAGGCACATCGCCAACCCTCTCGCGGCTGAACTCCACATTCCACACAAAATCGGCTCTGCCGCCAAAGTCTATCAGCACCATCGCCTGCGACTCATCCATCGGCAACACAAAACCGTAACGGTCGATACCTCGCTTGTCGCCCAACGCCTGCTTGATTGCCTCGCCCAAGACAATGGCAACATCCTCCATCGTGTGGTGCTCGTCAACCTCTAAATCGCCCTTACACTCGATGCTGAGCGCCACGCCTGCATGGTGTGGGATTTGGTAGAGCATGTGGTCGAAGAATTTTAAACCTGTGTTTATCTCCGAACGGCCACCACCATCCAAGTCGAGTTGCAACTCAATATCGGTCTCAGAGGTCTTACGCACGATATGTGCGCTACGTTCCGAGCGGCGCAGATACTCGGCCACCTCGCGCCAACTCTCCGTGATAAGCACACACGCCTCAGCAAATGGCTCTCCTTGAAGCATCTGCTCGCCCTCCTCGCGGTTGCGGAGCAGAATCGCTTTAGCACCTAAATTATAGGCCAAATGGACATCTGTCGCACGGTCGCCAATGACGAACGATCCCGCCAAATCATACTCGCCCGAAAGATATTTCGTGAACATCGCTGTGCCTGGTTTGCGTGTGGGCGACTGATCCTCCTCAAATGTTGGATCTATAAGCTGATCATCGAAAAATACCCCCTCGCCAGCCAATGTGCGGAGCATCTTCTCGTGCGCGGGCCAAAACGTCTCTTCGGGGAAAGAGGCGGTCCCTAACCCATCCTGATTGGTGGCCATGACCAACTCAAAATCAAGTTCGGCGAGCGAGCTGAGTGCCGAAATAGCACCTGGCACAAACTCCAACTTCTCTAAGCTATCGACCTGATAATCAACGGGCGGCTCAACGATAATCGTGCCGTCACGATCAATAAACAAGGCTCTCTTCATATCTCAACATTGATTTTAACATCTTCTCATTCTCTTTCTCGGTACCGATTGTAATTCTTAGGCAACCCGAACACATCACCACATTGTTGCGGTTGCGCACGATGATTCCATCGCCGATTAGGTGGTTGTAGAGCGCATCGGCATCGGCCACCTTGACCAATAGGAAATTAGCATCACTCGGATAGATCTTCTCGACCGACTTCATCGCTTGCAAAGCCGCCCTCACACGCTCACGCTCGGCCTTGATCTCGGCAACCTCAGCTTCGACACCTCGGCGGATGAACTCCTCGGCGATCTGCATCGTGGCCACGTTGATGTTGTAGGGGTACTTCACCTCCGACATCAACTCTATGACTCGTTCCGAACCAAGCGCAAGACCCATTCTCAAACCCGCCAAGCCCCACGCCTTAGACATAGTTTGCAAGATGATGAGGTTGGGCAGGCGGCTAAGTTCGCTCTTGAGGCTCGCCACAGATGAAAAATCTATATATGCCTCATCGACCACAACCATCGCATCGGCACGCTCCACAAGATCAATCAAATCCTCACGCGCAAAGCTATTGCCCGTAGGGTTGTTAGGCGAGCAGAGGAAGATGACTTTGGTCTGCGGATCCATCGCGCTGAAGATCTCCTCCTTTGGCAGAGAGAACTCCTCGCCGAGACGTATCTCGCGTAGCTCCACATCGTTGATCTCAGCCGCCACCTTATACATTCCGTAGCTCGGAGTGATGGCAATGACATTGTCGCGGCGTGGCTCACAAAAGATTCTCAGCACCAAATCTATCGCCTCATCGCTGCCGTTGCCGACAAAGATGTTTTCGGCGGCTACGCCTTTTACCTCAGAAAGCAACTGCTTCAATGCCACCTGATGAGGGTCGGGGTAGCGGTTGTAGCCATTCTCATAAGGACTCTCGTTGGCATCCAAAAAGACTCCCAACGCCCCTTTGTACTCATCGCGGGCGGTGGAATATGGCTTGAGCGCCAATATATTACGTCTGACAAATCTATCTATATTTTTCATAAGCAAAATTACTTTCCTTTCTCATAAATCAAGCGTTACGCCTGTGTCATGCCACAGAGGGCTGCAAGCCCGATGATTGGCATCTCTATACTGTATTTTGTCGTTAGAGACTCCAATCCTCAAGTCTAAAGACTTTCGGTGGAGTGACTTGCTTAATTAGCCTTGTTACGTTTTTTAGCAAAACAACTTTCCCACTTATAAAACACCCGTTACGGGTGCGGTGGTGTGACGTGCTTAATTGGCCTTGTTATCTTTTTTATCAAAACCCAAAAACTCAATTTTGAATCTTGAATTTTGAATTATATAAATTATTCCATTCTTACCTTCACTGCGGCGGCGTGAGCCTCCAACCCTTCGGCATCGGCCATCGTGATGATGGTCTCGGAGAGCGCACCGAGCGACTCGCGCGTGAGCTCCTGCAAGGTCATCTTACGCATGAAACTATCGACATTCACTCCGCTGCAAGAGCGTGCCCATGCCGAGGTCGGCAATGTATGGTTTGTTCCCGAAGCGTAATCGCCAGCGCTTTCGGGCGAGTAATTACCGATAAAGATACTTCCTGCCGCCACAATCCTTTCGGCCACACTCCATGCATCGCTCATCGAGATAATCAGGTGCTCAGCAGCGTAGATGTTGGCAAACTCGATCATGCGGTCGTGACTCTCAAAAACCACGATACGGCTATTGCGGAGCGACTCCATGAGATACTCCTTGCGTGAGAGGGTCGCCACCTGACGCTCCAACTCGGCCTCAACCTCATGGGCAAATTCGACAGAGTCGCACACAAGCAGCGCTTGCGAATCCAAGCCATGCTCGGCCTGAGAGAGCATATCTGCCGCCACGAAGCGTGCCACAGCGCTATCATCGGCCATAACCATCACCTCGGAAGGGCCCGCAGGCATATCAATCGAGGTCGAACGGGTCGAAACCATCTGCTTGGCCAATGTGACATAGCGGTTACCAGGGCCGAAGATCTTATCCACCTTCGGAACAGACTCCGTACCCAATGCCATCGCCGCCACAGCCTGCGCACCGCCCACCTTATAGATCTCCTCAACACCTGCTCGGCGTGCTGCATACAACACCTCAGCGGCAACCTCGCCCTGCTTGTTGGTCGGAGTACATAAAATCACCTTGCTGCATCCCGCCACACGTGCTGGCAGAGCCAACATCAAGACCGTAGAAAAAAGTGGCGCAGTACCGCCTGGGATATACAATCCCACTCGCTCGATGGCCACAGGGCGTTGCACGCACTTCACACCCGACATCGTCTCGACAACAATCTCGCGTGGCAACTGCGCACGATGAAAGGTCTCGATATTTGAGATGGCTTGATCGATGGCTCTCTTGAGCTGTGCGGAGATCTTCTGCTCGGCTGTGCGGAACTCCTCCTCGCTGACTCTAAGCGCCGAGAGCTCCACGCCGTCAATCTCGCGTGCAAGGGCAAAGAGTGCTGCATCGCGCTCGCGCTCCACCCTTGAGATGATCTTCTCGACTCGCTCGCGGATCTGGTCGTTATTCTGCTCGGCACGTGCCGTAAGCTCCGCAAAAAGCTCCGAAGCAGGATTTATATATATGTTCATAATATTTGTTTTTAATTCAATTTAAATGCTCTTACGCGCCAGATTTCCTCTTTCTTTTCATATTAGACCTGCGTCATGCCACAGAGGATGATTTATCATCCGATGATTGGCATCTCTACACCATTTCTGTTAGAGACTCCAATCCTCGCATATAAATACGCTCGGTGGAGTGACGCACCCGTCACGGGTGTTTTAGAAAGCCGTGCAACCCTTTCTAAAGACGGTCATAAGCAATATTACTTTCCCACTAATAAATCAGGCGTAACGCCTGTGAATTTTGAATTTTTATACTATGGGATAATTTTATCCAACGACAGCACCAAAATTCCTTCGGCGCCGATGGCTTTGAGTTGGCGCACCTTATCCCACAAATCCTTAGCCTCAACTACCGAGTGCAACGAGCACCAGCCTGTACTTGCCAATGGCATCACGGTAGGGCTTCGCATCGCAGGCAGGATCTTCACCGCATCGTCCAACTTGTCGGAAGGGATATTCATCAGCAGATACTTCATGCCTCGGCTGACACGCTCCGACTCGATACGGAACAACAACTCCTCCAAAACCTCCTTCTCCTCTGGCGAAAGATTCTTGTTGGCAATCAATACCGCCTCCGACTCCAATACCTTCTCTACCTCTTTCAGACCATTCGAGATCAGCGTACCTCCCGAAGAGACAATATCGAAGATAGCATCGGCAATGCCCGCCGCAGGTGCGATCTCGACCGAGCCTGAGATAACCTCGATCTGCGCCTTCACGCCATGTGATGAGAGGTAACGACCGAGGATGGCGGGGTATGATGTTGCGATGCGCTTGCCCTCGAAATATTCCACGCCGCAATACTCCTCGTTCTTAGGAATGGCCAACGAGATACGACAAGGGCCGAATCCCAACTTCTTGACCACCTCAACATCGCATCCGCGCTCCTCAACCTCGTTCAGCCCCACGATACCGAGCGATGCGGTACCCGAAGCCACCACCTGCGGGATGTCGTCATCGCGCAAGTAGAGCACCTCGATCGGAAAATTAGAGGCTTTGGAGAGGAATTTTCGCTTTGCAGGATCTATATCTATCCCTAACTCACGCAACAGCTCTACACTCTGCTCGTTGAGTCGACCTTTAGTCTGAATTGCAATTCTTAACATAACTTCTCTGTTTTAAGGTGTTCACTCCTGCCACTTAAGCAGGGTGTTGGCTTATGGCTAAAAATTTAGGCTTACCTTTATCTACGGTAAGCCTAAATCATATCTCTACATATATACAACACGACCTACCTTATCTCGCAGATATGGTGATGATGAAGCATATATGAACGATGGATAGTCATCTTCCAAACTTTCTTTTATGCAAATATAGCGATATATATTTAATATGGAACTTTTGTATGCAAAAAAAATTCCTCCCGCCCCCGATTTTTATAATAAATATGCAATTACACCCCAAAAAAAAGGTTGTCCAACGTGTGATCGGACAACCTATACTGTTCAGAAGTTGTATTTATTCAGTTTAGAACTCAGCCTCAAGAACAATTGGATAGTGGTCTGAGATATATGGTGCGCCGTAGTTTTTGTCGCACAACACTCTGAACGCTTTTGCCTCGGCACCACGATAGAAGATGTGGTCGATGACAGCCTTAGCATCGGGTTTCCAACCGTTGTATGTGCCACGGCGATCGGTCACAGGCGCTGTCTCGCGTGCATCCTGCATCACAGCCTTGATAGGATCAAACGTAGGATCGCTGGTCTCGCAGTTGAAGTCGGCAGTAACGAATACAGGCATACCATCGGGTACGATCTGTGCCGCACGCTTCATCATCAGAGCCAAACCCTCGCGCTGTGCAACCTTGCCAACGTGGTCGAGGTGGGTATTCAGATATGCGAACTCCTTGCCGCTCTGCTTCATGCGCATCTTAGCCCATGCGCAGGTGCGGTTACAAGCTGCATCCCAGCCGCGTGATGGGGTGTCGGGGGTCTCCGAGAGCCAGAAGGTACCGCAATCCAAGAGTTCAACCTCATCCTTGAGGTAGTAGATTGTCATATACTCGCCTTGAGTCTTACCGTCATCACGAGCAATGCCGTAAGAGGCGTACTGAGGCAGTTGCTCCTTCAGATACTCCAAATGTGGTGGCAGAGCCTCCTGCAAGCCGAAGATTGTAGGCTTCTCATCGTTGATCATATTGACCGAAGCCTGCTTGCGGTACTCCCAATTATTTTCGCCATCCATGCCTGGTGTTACACCGCAACGGATGTTGTAAGAGATCACCTTGATCTGCTCTTTCTGCCCCGAATCAGAGCAAGAGACTGCAATGGCGCAAAGCGCAACACAGAAAATTGTTTTAAAGAGGTTTTTCATTGTATTGTTTATTTTATTTATATCATTTTGTCATGCCACAGAGGATGATTTATCATCTGATGATTGGCATCTCTGCACTCAATTTGTCGTTAGAGACTCCAATCCTCGTCTATAAATAGACTCGGTGGAGTGACGTGCTTAATAGGCCTTGTTACGTTCTTTAGCAAAACTACCTTCTCACTCATAAAACAGGTCTAAGACCTGCGACAAGGCTTCACCGAGCGCCTTTTTGCGATACTTTTTGGCGGCAAAAAGTATCAAAACGAATGTTTATCTATAGCTTATCTATATTTATTACTGATAAGCGTTAGGAACTCCTCGCGGGTGCGGGTGTCTTTAAGGAACACTCCCGAAAAGGCCGAAGTTGTCGTAGCCGAAGCCTGCTTCTCAACACCGCGCATCTGCATACACATGTGGCTGGCCTCAATCACCACAGCCACACCCATCGGGTTGAGCGCCTCCTTGATGCAATCGCGGATCTGCACCGTCAGGCGCTCCTGCACCTGCAGGCGGCGTGCAAAACACTCCACCACGCGCGCAATCTTCGAGAGTCCTGTGATAGTGCCGTTGGGGATATATGCCACGTGAGCCTTACCGATGAATGGCATCATGTGGTGCTCGCACATCGAGAAAAGCTCGATATCCTTTACCAGCACCATGTGGTTATACTCCTCGTTGAAGGTCGCCGACTTGATGATCTGCACGGGGTCTTCGGCATAGCCTTTGGTGACAAACGACATAGCCTTGGCGATACGTTCGGGGCTTTTCAGCAGTCCCTCACGATCGGGATCTTCACCCAGCAAGGCAAGGATCTCACGATAGTGATACGCCAGACGCTCTATGCGCTTATCATCGTATGTATCTTGACGCAAATAGTTGGTTTCCATTATTATCTTTTAATCTTTTGCTTTCGCAAGATTTATTTTAGAAAGTCATGCCACACATTTTTTAATTCAAAATGCAAAATTTAAAATCGGGCTGACGCACAACTTAAATTAGAACGTCATGCCACAGAGGATGATTTATCATCCGATGATTGGCATCTCTACATATATCTTGTCGTTAGTGACTCCAATCCTCGCATACGCTCGGTGGAGTGACGCACCCGTAACGGGTGTTTTATGAAGCCGTGCTACCTCCTCTAAATACGGCCATAAACAAAATTACTTTTCCTCTCATAAAACAGGCGTAACGCCTGTGAATCTTGCATTTTGAATTTCCTCTTTACAGCCACTTGCGGTAGCGGAAGTACCACATCGTAAGTCCCGAAGCCGATATCATCAGCACGATGGCAAAGAGATAACCTAACGGGATGGTATAGCCGCCAATCTCCCACACCCAATCCAACTCAGGCATGACGTGGAAGTTCATACCGTAGATACTCGCAATAAGCGTTGCGGGCAGGAAGATCACCGCCGCCACCGAAAAGATCTTCACGATCTCGTTCTGCTCGATGTTGATCAAGCCCAGAGCCGAATCCTGAATATAGTCCAGACGCTGGAACGAGAAGTCAGCATGGTTGATCAGTGAGTTAACGTCCTTGATCATCAACTGCAAACGTGGGTAGATATCATTTGGGAAGCGCTCCGAGCGCAAGATGCTTGAGAGGATACGCTGACGGTCAAAGATATTCTCGCGCAAGACCATCGTATTCTCCTGCAAGGCATTGATGCGGTGGATAACCTCCTTGTCGATGGTATCTTCGGTGTTGATATCCTT
>CAYTGT010000002.1:0-25940 GCA_964437405.1 uncultured Alistipes sp. | reverse complement strand
TGGCGAAGAGTAGTATCTGCGCCCACAGATATTGCTGCACTACTGCAAAGATACAAAATCCAATAGTCAGCCACACCATCGAGACCGAGACCACCTTCACTCGCATCGGGATGGCTCTATTCTCGCGGAAATTACGAACATACGGGCCGAGCTTCGGATGGCTAAGCAACCACTCATACAATCTCGGCGAACTACGCACAAAGAGCCATGCTGCCAACAACAAAAATGGTGTGGTAGGCAACAGCGGCATGAAGATTCCCACTACTCCCAACCCCAACGAGATCAAGCCCAATATGACTGCCAAATTTTTCATCGCCGCAAAAATACAAAATTGCTCGTAATTTGACAGCAACATTTACCATAAACCGCTTTTTTTTGCTACATTTGTGCAATAATAATCAAACAACTGACTTGCAATGAAAAAAATAGGTATCGCTTGCGACCACGCAGGCTTTCAGATGAAAGAGTTTTTGGTAGGTTATCTCTCTACTAAAGGTTACGATGTTGTAGATTTTGGTTGCCACTCTGAGGAGAGTATCGACTATCCCGATTTCGGCCACGCACTTGCTACGGCTATCGAAAGTGGTGAGTTGGAGCAGGGTGTAGGACTTTGCGGCTCAGGCGAGGGTATGGCAATGACGCTCAACAAGCATCAGGCAATTCGCGCTGGACTTTGCTGGAACACCGATGTTGCAGCTTTGATCCGTCAGCACAATGACGCCAATGTAGTTGTTTTGCCTGCTCGCTTTATCTCTAACGATGAGGCTATCGCTATCGTAAATACATTCCTCAGTTCTGACTTCGAGGGTGGTCGTCACCAGCGCCGTGTCGAAAAGATTGCTTGCAAATAGGCTTACCTGAAGCAAAACGAATTTCGCCATGTATAAAGACTCACAGCTCTACGTAGCACACTCCGAATCGGGTCCGATACATATCATCGGCAAGATGGCCAATCGTCACGGATTGATCGCTGGTGCAACAGGTACGGGCAAGACCGTTACACTACAAGTGTTGGCCGAGACATTCTCTCAAGCAGGAGTACCATGTTTCATGGCAGACATGAAAGGTGACCTTTCGGGCATATCACAGAAGGGAAAGTTGAGTGGATTCATCGAGAAACGCTGCTCTGAGTTCGGTATCGAGCCTACATCTTTAGCGTTTAAGGGTTGCCCTACCCGCTTCTTTGATGTATATGGAGAGCAAGGTCATCCCATGCGTACCACCATATCGGCTATGGGATCTATGTTGCTCGCCCGATTGTTGGATCTCAACGACACCCAATCGGGAGTCCTGACTCTTGCATTCCGCATTGCCGAGGATGAGAATCTGCCTCTGATCGACATGAAAGATCTCAGACTGATGCTTGACTATGTGGCTAAAAATTCTGATCGCTACTCCACCACCTACGGTAATATATCATCTGCCACCATAGGAGCTATCCAGCGCTCACTGCTCACCCTGACAGAGCAAGGTGGAGATATATTCTTCGGCGAGCCAGCATTCGACATTTTCGATATGTTGCAGACCGAGAATGGCCAGGGCGTGATGAATATATTAGCAGCCGACAAGTTGATGTTGCAGCCTAAGCTCTACTCCACATTCCTCATGTGGTTGCTCACTTCCATTTACGAGAAGATGCCCGAGATCGGAGATATGGAGCTACCAAAGATGGTATTTTTCTTTGATGAGGCGCACATGCTTTTCAAAGATACATCGAAGGCGCTGACCGATAAAATCGAGCAGATCGTTCGCTTGATTCGCTCGAAAGGAATCGGCATCTACTTTATCTCTCAATCGCCATCAGATCTACCTGAGTCAATACTCGGCCAATGCGGTAACCGCGTGCAACACGCATTGCGAGCCTTCACCCCGAAGGATCAGGCCGCTGTAAAGGCCGCAGCACAGACATTCCGCCCCAACCCATCATTCTCCACCGAGCGTGAAATCTTGGAGTTAGGAACGGGTGAGGCATTGGTATCATTCCTCGATGAGAAGGGTGCACCGAGTGTGGTTGAGCGTGCCAAGATTCTCTTCCCAATGAGCCAAATTGGCGCCATCACCGAGCAGCAGCGTGCAGAGATCAACTCTTCATCACGCATCGCTGGCAAGTATGAAGATGCAACGGACAGAGAGTCGGCCTTCGAGAAGATCACCAAGCAACGAGAGCAAGCAGCTCAGAAAGCAGCCAAACAGGCCGAGGAGCAAGCAGCTCAAGAGGAGCGAGAGCGACTCGACAAACAAGAGGCCAAATCGGCCGCCAAGAGAACGAGTGCAAAGAAGAGCATTTTGGCTACTGTTGTCGGCACAGCATTCACATATTTCGCTAAGACGTTAGCTACTCAGATGGCTCGCAAGATCACAGGAGGTACTATCCGTACTACCTCTCGCACAACTAAGAAGCGCACAACCAAGAAACGCTAAGTTAGTCGAATAGCTACCACAAAATAATACCCTGCCACCCATAGAGTTGATCCCTCTTGAGGTGGCAGGGTGTTTTTTAGCCTTTCTATATAGTGCTTTAAGCTACGGCTTTAGTAAGTGATCTCCCCGTTAGAAGGTAAACTTCACTCCTACAATTCCTTGTGCCGAATCCTTGAAGTAGCAAGCCCACTCATAAATTGTAGTACTACCCGTCAAGTTGCGACCCTCGGCATATACAGCCCAACGGTTGTTTATACGCCATTGAGCCTCCACACCTAAGGTAAATGTAGAGTCGGTCTTATACTGCGCGAAATCTGTACCGTTCTCAGCTAATGTCATCCACTTGATACCGCCCTGATATCCCAAATTCACACCTGCCGAGATCTTACGGCCGAGGTATCTCAGATCGAACGATGTCTTGAAATTAGGGCGGCTACTGAAGTGTGAATCATAATTCTCCCACACATACACACCTACATTAGCTTCAGCCTCAAACCAACCTGCTGGACGCAACTTCATCACGCCATCAATTCTCAAGCTATGCTCATAAGCACTTGAGAAGTTGTAATCAGCACCGACATTGTACCAATAGAAGTGATCTTCCGCCATATTCAACTCTGCCGAGAGGTTATATGCGAACAGACCGCCACCCAAACTACCGCCGAATCCTGCACGCGCAGCATAGTAACTCTCATTAGGTGCTGTCACGATATTAGCAATAGCGCTCTCCGAAGCCACAAAGAATGGATTTTCATACAGCAATGAGCCATAATCATGGCGTTTCAGACCTCCATCAACCTCCACAAAAGGCACAAAACCTGTCTTCACATTCTTCCATGTCATACGCATGTATGGGAAGATATGATGAGGACTCTCCGCAGACTCCTTGACTTGATCATAGTAATAATCTGCTCCGATCAAAAACTCCAATTTCTGACCGCTCAAGCCATAACGAAATCCCGCATTGAATGTACTATTTTTATATCTCTCCAACAATCCCGATCCATACACACCATCAAACTCGGCATGAATCTTCAAAATATGTTGACCGACCATCTTACCGACAGCCGCCTTCGCGCCAAAAGACGAAGAGTTCAACTTACCCTGCTCTTCCAACGAAACGCCATCGCCGAAGATACCTCCTGCAACCTCGATATTGAAATTCCAACGGCTCAAGTCGGTAAAGTCATCTCCGAAACGCAACTTGGCATCCATCTTTCCGAAGCTGATTTTATCGCCCGTAGTTGGATATCGATGACGCAACTGCTTATCGCCATAGACATCCACCTCCAACAGATGACGGCCGACAAAGAGTCCCGCACGTCCTCCGATTCGATTACTCATCTCAGCAGTATTTTTATCAACCTTTGTCACACCATCCAATGCTTTGCGATTGCGATAATCACCCCAATGGTTGACGTATGCCATAGCGTAACCGCGATCCTTATTAAAGGCTGAGACGTATGCATCCACTTCGCTTGCCAACGGCGCACCCACTGCTCCACGAGCATAAAGCAACGGCTGACGCACATAATCCCAATATGTGATTGTCGCAGGCTTGAAATTCTCGGTCAAGAGCGATGTTTCATACGAACGAGGTGTAATGGTATAATCTATATCGGGGCGCATCTTCACCGTATCGGTCATATCGGGCATGATCGAGAGTTTTTGCGCTGTGCTGACACTCGGAGTGTAATCTTTGGTCACCTCCACCTGCTTGGCCACCTGCGCCGAAGCAGCAAGAGGCATCATGAGCAACAATGCTATATATATTAACTTCTTCATCTTTAGTTCATTTTACTGATTTTCGACTTCGCCTCCTCTACAATTCCATCATCTGAAGGAGAGTATCCATCCACCACGCTCTGATATGTCGCACGAGCCTGGAAGCTATCACCCTTACTCATATAGATATCACCCAAAAGGATAAACGATTTAGCCAACCAATAGTTTTGCGGAGTCTTGGTATCCGAGAAATCATAAACCATCTTCTCGGCCTTATCGTAACGCTTAGCCGCAAACTCAGCCTCGATCAAACGATAATGTGCCTCGGCACCCTCGGCGCTCTTGGCCTCGGTTGCCAATGTCTTAAATACTTTTAACGCCTCACTCTGCTTCTGCTGACGCAACAACACCGATGCTTTGGCATAACGAGCCTTACGGCGAGCCACATCGGTCATCACGGTGAGTCCCTCAGCATCTTCGGCCATCTTGAGCAACGTCTCATCATCACCATACTTCAGGGTCGAGGCCACATATCCCGAAGCCGAACTCTTCTTAAGTTTGGCATCCGATGTAACATCATAAAGCGAACGATAAGCCTTAGCCGCCTGCTCCCATCGCTCCGACTTGTAACACATTGCCGAGAGTTTATCCAGCACTCGCTCCGAGTATTGGGTCTGTCCCTGCTCTGCGAGTTCCGATAGTGATGCGATAGCCTCCGCCTCATTACCAGCCCTAACATGACAATCACTCAGATAAAAGAGTGCATCGTTTCTATAATATCCCTGTGGATAATTCTTCAAGTAGCTTGACAAGCTGGCAGTTGCCGCCTCCATCTTATTCTCAAGATATAGTTTTTGAGCCGAGATATAGGCCATCGAATCACGTGTCATCTGGCTCACATTGCTCTCCAGACCTATATTCTGTGCATAATCAAAGTAACCATCGGCATTACCCTCTGCCACGTATATCTCCTTGATTCCCTGCAATGCGCTTTTCGACTGAGCCGACTGAGGAGCCGACTTCACCACTCGATCGTAAAAGGCCAATGCCTTCTGCTTATCACCCAAATTCATATATGCTAAGCCCAAATCCGACAATGCCTGAGAGTAGTATTTCGAATTTGGATATTGCCCTACGAATTGTTCCAAAATCTGCACACCATCACGATACTTCTCTTCGGCAATAAACGTACGACCCAACTCATAGGTTGCTGCATCGACATAATCGCCACGATCAGACTGCACGATTCGCTTCAATGCCGCAATCTTCTCCGTAGGTTTATTCTGCACACCCAACGTCACCGCCTTCTGATACTCGGCATAGTAACGTTCTGCTGTATTCAACTCAATCGCCTTATCATAGTAGGTTACAGCATCGACAAAATTACGATCCGAATAATAGACATCGGCCAAGCGGCACATTGCATCAGCACGATATGAATCGCGTGTTGGATACAACTTCAAGAACTTCTCAAAAGCCTCACCCGCAGCCTCCAACTCCTTGTCATTGAAGTAGCAGTAACCCATATTATACTGTGCCAAAGCATACTCACGACCACTCTTTGGTGCTATGTTCAGGAATTGACGATAACGCTGTAAAGCCACACGCGAATTACCTTTAGCATGAGCTATCTCGCCCAACCAAAATGTAGCAAGGGCATTATATTTGGCGTTAGACGCGGCATGCAACGACTCCGAAAGCGAAGCCTCAGCATCCTCCAACTCGCCCGCGTTGTAATACTCCAAACCATTGAAATATGCGATCTTCTGTAATGCCAACAACGACTCATTATCGGGATCTTTCAGACTCTTAATAGCATCATACGCCGCCGCATAGTTACGCGAGTTGTAATATGCCGCCACGAGCAACGTGCGAGCCTCAGCCACACGCTCCGATTTTGGATACATATTGACATAACGAGTCAAAACATTAATCGCCTCGTTAAATACGCCACCACCCAATTCATACTGCAACTTGCCATAATTGAATAGAGCATCTTCAGCTATCGCAGGGTCAAACTGCCCACTCGAAGCCATCGCAAACGAACGTGCCGCATTCTCCTTATCTCCCGCGCGAAGATAACAATCGGCCAGATGGTAAGAGGCGTTCTGAGTCAACATATCATCCGCACCACAAGCCGCACGCAGATATGGCAAAGCCTCGGTGTAGAGAGTCTGACGATAGAGCGAATAACCCATGATATAATTCTCCACTCGACCCATCTCGCCAGCCGCAGACTTATAGTCGTTCATATATTTCACCGCCTTGGCGTAATCGTCTAATTGGAACCACGACTCAGCCATCATACGGCGAATCTCAGTAGCCTGCTCCGATGTAGTGTGGTTAATCAGTTCATCACCCTTACTCACAACAGCTCTATAATCGCCACTCTTAAAATCAATCTGCATCAAATAAAATGGCATCAAGTCACGATACAACGGACTCTTTAGCAGAGCATTGAATCCATTGCGTGCCACATCATACTCGGAGCGAGCGTATGCCATGTATGATTTGTAGTACGTAGCATGATCACCATAGTCGCCCTCGATGCTGATGCGACTGAAATATTGTTCTGCAGTTGGGTAATCATTTTTCGAGAACGCCATGTAACCCATTCTCAAATCGTAACGATCCTTCTGCTGCGGAGTGAGCGACTTGTAAACAACCTTCTGCAACTCCTCCTCCGAACGCTCATCGCCCTCAGCACAATAATACGAAGCTAAGGCCAACTGCACATCGTTAGCAAACGATGAGCCTTGATACTCGGCGATAAATCGTTTGAGTCGGCCCTCTGAATCCTTAATCTTCAGCTCCGAATCACACAGCGCCAAATAGTAATCTACCTTCTCTAACGCCAAACGATCCCATACAGGAGATAGTTTCTCCTTTAGACTCAAAAGTTCGGTTCGAGCCTCGATCAAGTGGCCAAAATCATATAACGAAATACTACGTCTGAGTTGTTGCTCAACCGCCCCACTCTGAGCCGAAACCTCAAAGCCCGAAAGCGCAAGCATCAACAGAGCCAATATCAACGTTTTTCTACCCATAATCATAAATGCTGTTATATCTTGCAAAGATAAAAGTTTTTCGACTATTTACACAATATAGGAACGATTATTGTCG
This sequence comes from uncultured Alistipes sp., assembly GCA_964437405.1. Taxonomy (GTDB): domain Bacteria; phylum Bacteroidota; class Bacteroidia; order Bacteroidales; family Rikenellaceae; genus Alistipes. The sequence continues at coordinate 18,671 of CAYTGT010000002.1, read as the reverse complement.
GCAGAAAATTGTAATAAAAGTGGGGATACAACATATCCGCCACAAAAAAAATCAACAAACAAATTAATTTTTAAAATGAACAACACACAAAAAGTTACGATTTGCCTAAAAAACGGCAAGTTCCAGCCTTGCGGCCACGAAAAGATCGAGAATCTCAATCCCAAAGCGCTGATGCTTTGCGCCGCTGCACAATGTGCTGGACTAACGACAATGGGGCTACTCTCGAAAAGTAACATCTCGCCTAAAAGTTTCGAGATCACGTTCGAGGGTTTGCTCAACACGCCTGCGCTCAAAGCCGAGAGTGTTTATACAAGTTTCAAAGTGATTTACAACGTGGAGTGTAAGTCGTTGGGCGACCAGAACAGCATCAGCTCAGCTATCGAAATGGCTCAAGAGAAACATTGCGGCATGATTGCCATGTTGCGAAAGATCGCACCTGTTGCTCACGACATCTCGGTTGTCAGCACCGAGACCATCAAGGTGTAACAACCCTCCAACACACTATAGCGGTGCTGCCCGACAACCCATCTGGACAGCACCGTTTTTTTTTTGCGCCAAAATCTTACGAAAAAGGATTATTGAATCTTGAATTTCTTACGGTTGTGCCGTAATTTTATTATACGCCGAGACTGCGACAGCATAGTTAAATCGTGCTGTAATGGCATTGCTATAGATCTGAATCCAACTTATCTGCGCCTGCAACACATCAAGCACCGTAGCCTGACCTTCGTTGTAGGAGTATGTCGAGATTGAGAGGTTCTCACTCGCGATCTCTAAATTCTTGAGCGATGATTGCATCTGTTGAAAACTACTCTCCAGAGCGCTCCAACCGTCAGCCTCCTCATACGCCACCTCATCTTTCAGATCGTCCAACAAATTAATCTCACGTCTTAGATCAGCACGTGCCGCCGCCACCGCATGACGCCGCTTACCAAAATTAAATATCGGGATGTTAACCCCAACGACCAATGCACCGTCAAGATAGGTATCGCCTGACTTATTAGGCGAGTAAGTTTGCCACGAACCGCTCACACCTGCCGATAACCGAGGCATATACTGCGCACGCGTCACCACCACACTCTGCTCGGCACTGCGTATCGCCGCCTCGACCATTCCCACATCGGGGCGGCGAGGGATAATATCGGCCGCGCTCTCACGCCGAGGCATCGGCAAGGAGTCGATTATCGAGTTAACAAGCTCAACCTTTGCAGTATCCACTTCGCCCTGCAAATTGTTGAATCGGTGCACCGCCAACTCATAACTTTTTCGGGTGGCGATCTGCGAATACTCAGCCTCACTCAGTCGCGCTTCGACCTGCAACATATCACTTTTGGCCACATATCCCTCTGCAAAGCGCTCTTGCACGATACCATACAGCGAACGTATAATCTTCACATACTCCTCCGTAGCACCCAAATAGAGTTCCATCGCCGAAACCATCCAATAGGCATGATCTGCTTCATAACGCATCTGCAACTCCACATTCTGAGCACTCTCCAACTTCGACTCATACCCTATTTCGGCACGGCGCGAAGCGGCACGTAACCCGCCACCTGCATACAAGGTCTGCTCCACACGTGGCGTGAGCGAGAAACTCCACAAATCGGCATCATCCGCGCGGCGAAAACCTGTCTTGAAATCTCCTGCCGCAGTCAGGTTGGGATAATGAGCACGTTGCTCCACCTTCATCAGCGAATAACTCTTTTCCACATCTTCCCTTGCATTCATAATCTCGGTACTACTCTCCTTAACTCGCTCACGATATTCGGCCAACGAAATCTGAGCCTGCGCTACGCTACTCGCCATAAGTGCCGCCAAAACAAGAATCAATCTCATATCTCAACTTTTTTGATGCCATAAAACATTGAATAGACCACAGGCAAAACCCCCATCGTCAGTAGTGTCGCCACCAACAAGCCACCCATAATCGTTGCCGCCATACCTGCAAAAAGCGAATCGAAAAGAAGCGGAATAAGTGCTAAAATTGTCGTCACCGAAGCTAATGTAACGGGTAACAGACGACTCTTCGTGGCCTCAACCACCGCCTTGTAACTCTCCACGCCTTGCTCTCTTAAGCGGCGAATCGAAGAGATGAGTATCACACCATTTTTCACATTCATTCCGATCAGCCCCAACAACCCCAACAACGAGAAGAAGTCAAACCTGTTCCCCGTCACTACCAATCCGAATACCACACCAACAAAGATCAACGGTGTCATCATAAGTATCGCTATCGGATCTCGCAGATTATCAAATAAAAGCAACAGAACCACAAAGATGAGTACCAACGCCAATGGCATATTCCGCCCCAACGCCTCGTTCGATTCGGCTTGCGACTCCTGCTCGCCAAAAATTCTCATCTCATACCCTTCAGAAACGACCACTTCACGCTTTACTTGACGAAGTATCCGATCTAATAGCCGCAACGTATTCACGCCCTGCTTCGGATCGCACTGAGCCTTCATCACTCGTTGACGATTATACTGCTTGACCACATCCAAACTATAATCGAAATCAAATCGCGATGTCACCTGCTCGATGGAGTAAACCCTCCCGCTCTGCGAAAATACGGGCATTGATTGCAGATTCGACAGATCGTAATCTTCGATATCGGCATCCTTCAACAAAATAGGAATAAACTCATCGCCTCGGCGCAACTCTCCCATACGATAGCCATTTGTCGCCAAGGTCATCCACTTGACCATACCACTTCGCCCCACACCGACTCGCTGACCTTTGGTTTGAGAGTAAACAGGCAACCATGTCGGGATGCGGTTTCCCCAACTATTACGGATATTCTCGGCCTCACCACTCTGCCACATAATCTCTTCGACCTTTGAAGTAAGGCTCATCAATGTATCAATATCACTCCCCATAAAACCTATCTCAATTGTCGCATCGGCCACTGGCGAGAGCTTGAAAAGTGAGGAACGCAACCACACATCGGGACAGTTTTCTCTGACATAAGCGTCCAAACGCAGTTTCACCCGCTGAGTCAGCCTCTTATCGCGCACCTCAACCAACAGATTCCCGAAATTGGGCCGTTGTCCAACACTTCCACTTGCCAAATAGTATCGCAAAGGTGTCGATCCGATGGTGGCCGAGACCTTCACCACCTCCTCTTGCTCCTGAAGCCAATCCGAAATTTGGGCGACACTCCGCTCCGTAGCGTATATATCATAACCTTCGGGCAGAATCACATCGGCTCTAAAATATGGTTTATCTAATTGCGGGAAGAAGTTTTGCGGCATACTTCTCATCGCCACTATACTCCCGACAAACAACGCCACAACACCTAAGACCAAAGCCACTCTATGCCTCAAGCCCCACTCTAACACTCGTCCGAACCACTCAACACCAATCACACTCTCATCCGAGCTCTTTCCACCGAGCATCTTCACTCCAAACATCGGCACTTGACTCAGAGCCAAAACCCAACTCATCAACAGCGAGATTGCAACAACCACAAACAAAGGCTTAACAATCTCAGCCACCGAAGATGGTGCTAAATAGAGCGGCAGGAACGAAAATATCGCTATCAGCGTAGCCCCCAACAGGCCCCACTTCGGGATCTCTGCACCTTCGACAAATGCTTGCCGAGCAGACACTCCTCGCCGCATCAAACCCAAAGCATTATCCACCACCACAATAGCGTTGTCGACCAACATTCCCATCGCGATGATAAAGCCCGCGAGCGAAGTGCGATTTATCCCCTCACCCAAGCCATACATACATAGCAAAGTAAGTCCTATGGTAAAAATCAAAGATGAGCCGATAAGTGCACCCGAATCGCGCCCCATTGTCAGCATTATGACCAAAATAACGATCACAACCGAGGCTATCAGATTAATCATAAAACTCATATTCGCCTCACGCGCGATTTGATCTTCTGGATATAGCGATTCAATCTGCATACCGACAGGCATCTCGGCCGCAATCGCCGCCAATCGGTCATTCACCGCACGTCCGATCTTTACCACATCGGCATCAGCATCGGTCGAAACTCCGACTCCCACCGCACGCTTGCCATCAACCTGCATCAACACTTTGGGCGGATCAATATACCCCATCTCGATACGAGCAATGTCACCCAATCTAAATTGTTTACCATCGGGCGCAATAAGCAACTGAGAGGCTATGTCGGATAGTGATTTATAGGTTCCCGTTTCGATTATTCGCACCTGCATCTGCCCAGCGATGATATCACCGCTCTCGACCATATTATTCTGTGCCGAGATTGCCGCCACAATCATTTCGGGAGTCAAATCGAAATTCGAGAGTGTCGATTTAGTGATATATAGATTTATCACAGGCTGCTGCTCTCCATAGAGTGCCACCTTCTGTACACCTTCGATTGTTACCACCTCACGCTTTATACGTTGCGCCCACTGACGTATCTCATCCCACTCAAAACCCTCATCAGCCACCAATCCATAATATAGTCCATATACATCACTAAAATCATCATTTACCTCTATCGGACCTGCATCCGCAGGTAATCGTGACGATATATTACTAACTTTGCGGCGCAACTCATCCCACAACTGAGGTATCTCTCGCGAACGAGTACCCGACTCCAACTCCACAACAATACGCGAGGTGCCGTAATATGACTCCGATGTAATCTTTTTTATCTTTCGCATCGCCTGCAACTCTCTTGCAATCGGCTCCGAGATTAACTCCTCAACCTCAAATGGGGTCGCTCCAGGATAGTTGCACGTCACAACTGCACTCTTGAGTACAAAGGTTGAATCCTCCTTTTTACCCATCTTCGCAAACGACCACACTCCGCCAACCAAAGCAGCAACCAACACAAACCACACTACCGTGCGGTGTTGAATAGAATATTCCGATATCTGCATGGCGCTAACGATTTATGATTCTGACCTTCTCACCCTCTCGCAAATGATATACACCCGCCGTCACGATCCTCTCGCCCGAACCCAATCCCGACAGAACGCTAACCATATCCTGACCGAAGGGATCCCCCAGCAAGACTCTCACTCGTTCCACCCGATCTTCTGCATTGACTCTCCAGACATAGGTTCCTCCTGAGGCGGGGGCATAGACCGCCGTCATTGGAATCGCAACACCCTTTACAGAGTCGTCAGCGGTACGGATCGTCACCTGACAAGTCATTCCTGGGGATATTTTATATGGAGCTACCTGCTCTTTATCCAACTTTAGCGAAACAGGGAAACCATAGGCATCCGAAGAACTCTTAGCATAGCTATCCAAACGTGCCGTAAAGCGTTGATCGGGGAAATTATCGAAACGTACAAAGTATCGGGTTGTACTATCCGACAAGACCCACATACTCTTCTCCGAAATAGTGAACTCGACAGTGGTACTCAGCGGATTGACCAATCGCAGGATAGTTTGGCCCGACTGCACCCGCTCGTATGTATCAACGTATGTACGCTCCACCACGCCCGCAAAAGGGGCACGCAGCTTAGTCTGCGAGAGCAGATCGCGCGAATTTTCATACACCGAACGAGCCTGCACATACGATGCTTCAGCGCTCTCAAACTCCTGACGCGACACAGCTTCATGCTCAAGCAGTCGACTCATTCGTTCATATTGCGACATAGCTTTGACATACTGCGACTTATCGGCCGCTACTTGAAGCTCCACATCACGAGGATCTAACTGAGCTAACAATTCACCTTTTCTCACATAGTCGCCCTTGCCGACATCCACACTGGCCACCTGCCCCGAAATTTTGAATGCTAAGGTGGTAGCATCATCAGCGGTTGCCATGCCTGCAAAATCACGATCCATATAATCCACCGCCTTGACCTTCATGGTCTTGACATACCTGACCTCATCGAGAGAATTATTACCCCGATTATGACATCCGATTAGAGTAAAACCGAGAAATAAGAATAGGATAATTCGTACACACATAGACAAAAAAAATTGACCTTATGCCGTAGCAAAGGTCAATTTCCATACCAATTTATTATAATGTTGCAAAAATCGCAATCCAACGCCGAGTTACCGACTATTTCTATGCCTACTCTATAAAATCAATCTTTCGACAATTATGTTTCGACTCGATCACGCCATCTTTCAACACCACAACTCCATTTTCAGCTCGGAGCATGGTCTTCATCACAGTGGCATCTATATTATAACAACGCACCTGATCCGATCCATTGAAACTCTTATATGTCACCTCACGCAACGGCTGCGGCGTCAAACATACGACCATTCCACCGTGTTGCTCAGCATACTCCACAACTTTGCCAAGTCGCTCTTCGCATCTACGTCCAATCTTATCGAAGCGTGACACACAGATCATATAGACATACCCCTTGCGAGTCAAGATCTCTTGTGTAACATTGCCTTGTTCTGGCTCCGAGAGCAAAAATTCGCTAACAAGAGTCTGCACAGGCGAGGCCTCATTATTCACTTTGGTCTCTACCCACTCCCACTTCTTCTCATTCTGCCACTCATCATCCTCAATCGAGAACTCGCGAATCTTTCCCGTGCGTTTGTTACGATAGACCAAAACATACTCCTCCTCCGAAATCTCCTCACTACCAGTATCATGTTGAGCTTCGATCATCTCGTAGATATTTGCGCCCTCCTTATATGGCAAGAAATCAATCAGCGGCAAACGATAATAACAGTATGTTCCAACACCCATAGCAAAAGTACAGAACAACACCGTCAACGCCACCTCAAGGCGATTGAAGACAAATATTTTATCGTGTCGATAGCGATACCAAATCACTATCACCATCGGCAGAATAGCCAAATTCTTCAAGAATGTCTCCCACGGCGAGAGTTTCAGCGCATCGCCAAAGCAACCGCAATCCTCCACAGGAATCCACGTAGCACTGAGGAATGTGAGCAGTGTAAAGAAGCTCATCGAGGCCAATGCAAAGATCGAAATCAGGCGAGTTCTCACTCTGAAAAGAAGCATCAAACCCATCATCAACTCTGCACCACACAACCAGATAGAGAAGATCATACTCACAGGCGAGAGCCACTCAATACCATATATTGAGAGATATTCGTTAACCTTGAGCGCCGTACCCCACGGATCAACAGCCTTCACGAAGCCTGAGAATATGAAGCATATTCCCACCAACACTCGACACACATTCGATGCTATTTTTAACCCCTTTGATGCCATTCCCCTGAGCTATTTGATATAAGGTTTAACACGCTGCATCACTCGCTCGAAGATAACCTCTGGTGCAGCCATCTCACCACACTCGGTAGAGCAATCCACGACATACATATCTTGATCCTTCGCGGCCGCATCGACATAGACTTGACGCACCTTGCGCTGCAAATCCATCGACTGCTCGTGGATATCCTTACCGCCATTGAGATACGAACGATCCTCGCCCTGGCGTACCTCGGTCAGTTTCCTCTCTGTGAATGCAAACGGCACATCCAAAAAGAGCGATACATCGGGACGCGGAATCTTGAAATAATCATATTCCAACGAGAAGATCCACTCTCTGAGCTCCTCGCGCTTCGACTCATCCTCGACTTTGGCACATTGATAGCCGATATTAGAATAGACGTAACGATCGGCGATAACCACCTTACCCTGATCCATCCAACCAAGAATCAAGGTAGCTGCATCACGGCGATCCTCGGCATACAACATCGCCACAATGTATGGATCAACCTGCTCCACACTACCAAACTCACCACGCAAAAAACGCGCAATCATATCACCAAAATATGGCGCATCGAAACGTGGGAAATGTATATATTCGCTTGGGATTCCCTGCTCGGCAAACATATCTCGCAACTTCTTGATCTGCGTAGATTTGCCTGCTCCATCCAATCCCTCAAGTACGATAAACATAATATATATTTTAGGCTTCTTTTATTCTTTTTGGGGAATTATATACTTTCGTATTGTAAGCCCGACACTCCATCGAGCGTATGCGAGGATTGGAGTCTCCAAACCAAATATGCACTCTTTGTAGAGATTCCAATCATCACTCACTTCGGGTTCGTGATGTGGAATGACTAAAATAAGATTACAACACAAAAATATAAATTCTATTTCTTTTTATGGGTCTTGTTTCAACCAACCCTATCTCAACATTCTCACAGCTCGTTCCACACCACGACACAGAAGATCAATCTCCTCGCGCGTATTATACATCGCAAGCGAGGCTCGGCACATACCCGTCACACCATAGTGTGCCATCACAGGCTCAGCACAATGTTGGCCTGTACGCACCGCAATTCCCAATTTATCGAGAATCATACCCATATCATAATGGTGCACACCCTCAACATTAAACGACACTATTGAGCTCTTATCGCTCTGCTCGCCATAGATCCTCAAACCGCCGATCTGCTTCAACTGCTCTTGAGCGTAGGCCGTCAGCGCCGCTTCATGTCGCTCCACCACCTGTAGATCAAGCCCCGAGAGGTATCTCACCGCCTCGCCCAAACCTATCGCACCGATAAAGTTGGCTGTACCTGCCTCAAATTTTAGTGGCAGAGGGGCGTATGTTGTCTTCTCAAATGACACTCTATCGACCATATCACCACCGCACAAAAACGGAGGCATCTGCTCCAATAGTTCTCGGCGACCATACAACACACCGATACCTGTCGGGCCATATAATTTATGGCCTGAGAAGGCGTAAAAATCACAATCCAAAGCGCCAACATCAACTCCGCCATGCACCACGCCCTGACATCCGTCAACCACCACGTGCGCACCAGCAGAGTGAGCCTTCTCTATTATATATTTCAAGTCGGGACGAGTTCCCAATGTATTCGATGCTTGAGTAACAGCCACCAATCGGCTCTTTGCATCAAGCAATTCATCCAACTTCTCGACCATCAAACGACCCTCGTCATCAAATGGCAAGACCCTGATCTCAGCACCTCGGCGCTCGGCCATCATCTGCCACGGAACGATATTGGAATGGTGCTCCATTTCGCTGATGATGATGTTATCGCCCGCCGAAAGGAATCGCTCCGACCAAGCGTATGCAACAGTATTAAGCGATGCGGTAGCACCTGCGGTAAAGATTACCTCCTCACGCTCTTTAGCCCCAATGAATTGGCGGATACGTTCGCGTGCCGCCTCATACATCTCGGTAGCCACCTCCGACAGATGGTGCACTCCACGATGGATATTGGCATTAGACTCGCGGTGCAGGTTATTGATCATTTCGATAACGCACTCAGGCTTCTGAGCCGTAGCGCCACTATCGAGATAGACCAATCGCTTGCCGTTGACCTCTCTGCTCAGGATCGGAAAATCCGCTCGTATCTGCTCTACATCAAACATCACTTACAACGTCTCAAGTTTATGTGTCAGCTCCTCAGCCAACACCTCTCCCAACTGCGGCGAAGAGAGTACAACCTCTCTCACGAAGCCTTCGATCTGCACTCGGCGTGCCTGCTGCTCGCTCAAACCACGCTGACGCATGTAGAATATTGCTTCGCTATCCATCTGACCAACCGTTGCGCCGTGTGAACACTTCACATCATCGGCATAGATTTCAAGTTGGGGTTTAGTTATAATTTTCGCATCAGCACCAAGCTCTATATTGCGAGAAGTCTGCTTCGCATCGGTACGTTGAGCCCCCTCGGCCACATAGACCATACCATGAAACTCTCCTACTGACTTACCACCAGCAACACCCTTCACGAGTGAATTGCTTATACAATCCGAAGCATTATGATTTACTCTCACGCCGACCTTCGAGTGCTCCTCGCCACCGACAATAAATGCCGAACGTAGATGATTGGAAGCCTCCTTGCCGTCAAGATCAATCGTATAATCGACTTCAGCGTCAGCCACCACAATCGAAGTGATGTCGCAGACGCTACCAGCCTGCTGATGCACTCGGCACTCAGCCTTAGCCTTGCCAAGATAAATCTCGTGCAGACGCAATTTAGAGTATGGCATAAGGTCGAACGTCAAGCGAGAGTCCTCGGCACCATTATAGACTACCACAATAGACTCCTCACCCTGTTCAGCAACGCCACACGTAACCGATGTCGGATTATAAAGCAAAGTAGCTCGCTCGCCATCGGCAAACAAAATCTCCTGCCCCGATGCGAGTGACTCCAAACCAATGCTTTCAAGATATTCCAAAAACAGCATCGCCTACTCCTTATAATCGTTAATCAACCAATCGTAACCCTCCTTCTCGAGCTTCAGCGCCAAACTCTTATCGCCCGAATAGATGATGCGACCTTTATAGAGTACATGTACAAAATCGGGTACGATATAATCCAACAGACGCTGATAGTGAGTGATTACTACGGTCGCATTCTCTTCGGTGTGCAACTTAGTCACACCTGTGGCAACGATACGCAAGGCATCGATATCGAGTCCCGAATCGGTCTCGTCCAAAATTGCAAGTTTCGGATCGAGCATAGCCATCTGGAAGATCTCGTTTTTCTTCTTCTCGCCGCCCGAAAAGCCCTCATTCACAGCTCTTGATGTAAGTTTGGAATCCAACTCCACAACAGCGCTCTTCTCGCGCATCAACTTCAAGAATTGACCCGCCGTAAGAGGCTCCTCGCCACGATATTTACGCTGCTCATTGACCGCTATCTTCATAAAATTAGCCATCGTAACCCCTGGGATCTCAACAGGATACTGGAAACCCAAAAAGAGACCCATACGTGCACGATCTTCGATAGAGAGCTCCAATATATTTTGCCCCATAAACTCTACCGAGCCCTGAGTCACAGTAAATTTCTCATTACCAGCCAACACCGAAGCCAACGTACTCTTTCCCGAACCGTTGGGACCCATGATGGCATGCACCTCGCCAGGCTTTACTTCGAGGTTGATACCGCGAAGAATCTGCTTCTCGCCAATAGATGCATGTAAATTCTTAACACTAAGCATATTATATCTCTTATTTCATTCTACACTTTAACCTACCGAGCCTTCCAAGCTGATAGCCAACAACTTCTGCGCCTCGACAGCAAACTCCATCGGCAACTTAGCCAACACCTCGCGCGCATAACCATTAACAATCAGTCCCACAGCATCTTCGGTCGAGATACCTCGCTGATTGCAATAGAAAAGCTGATCCTCCGAGATCTTTGATGTAGTAGCCTCATGCTCCAACACCGCAGTCGGGTTATGCGAATCAATTTCAGGGAATGTATGCGCACCACACTTATCGCCGATAAGCAACGAATCACACTGCGAGTAGTTACGAGCATTATCCGCTCCCTTAGCAATTCGCACCAAACCACGATAGGCATTTTGGCTACGACCTGCCGAGATACCCTTTGAGACGATACGACTACGAGTATTGCGACCAATGTGGATCATCTTGGTACCTGTATCAGCCTGCTGGAAATTATTGGTCATCGCCACAGAATAGAACTCGCCAACCGAGTTATCGCCCAACAAGACACAGCTCGGATATTTCCATGTGATGGCCGAACCTGTCTCCACCTGAGTCCACGACAGACGTGCATTTTCACGGCACAAACCTCGCTTGGTCACGAAGTTATAGATTCCGCCACGACCCTCCTTATCTCCAGGATACCAATTCTGAACAGTAGAGTATTTAACCTCTGCATCACGCTCCACCACGATCTCCACAACCGCAGCATGCAACTGATTCTCATCACGCTGAGGAGCTGTACAACCCTCTAAATAGCTCACGTATGCACCCTCATCGGCAACAAGCAATGTGCGCTCGAACTGACCCGTACCTTCGGCATTGATGCGGAAGTAGGTCGAGAGCTCCATCGGGCAACGAACGCCCTTTGGGATGTAACAGAACGAGCCATCTGAGAAGACAGCAGCGTTGAGTGCTGCGTAGAAATTATCGGTATGAGGAACAACCGTTCCCAAGTATTTTTTCACCAAATCGGGATATTCGCGTATAGCCTCAGAAATCGAGCAGAAGATGATTCCTTTCTCGGCCAAAGTCTCGCGGAAGGTGGTCTTGACCGACACAGAATCCATCACTGCATCAACAGCCACACCCGCTAAAGCCATCTGCTCCTCAAGCGGAATACCCAACTTATCGAAGGTACGCTTCAATTCGGGATCCACCTCATCCATCGAGCCGAACTTCTTACGCTGCTTAGGAGCTGCATAGTAGATGATATCCTGAAAATCAATCTCAGGGATATCGAGGTGCGCCCACTGAGGCAAAGGCATCTTCTGCCAATGGCGAAAGGCCTTCAAACGGCGCTCCAACATCCACTCAGGTTCGCCCTTCTTCTCGGAGATAAGACGTACAACATCCTCATTGAGGCCTCGGCCAATGGTCTCGGTCTCAATATCGGTGGTGAATCCGTATTTATATTCGCCCTCTATTTTATCTATTAATTCCTTATCTTTTTCAGCCATAATGAGTGATTATAGTCTGCAAAAATACAAAAAAAATGCAAATATCACACACTCTTTGTCGCTCGCTGGTAGCACTACACCTTCAAGAAGGTCTTTTTACGATATAGGAAGTAGAGAATCAACCAGCAGACAACTACATATCCCAAATTCGACACAACCTTACCCCACTGCTCTGGCAAGAGGTTAGCGGTACCTGCAAAGAAGAAATTTGAAGTGGTCCAGAGATTCATGATACGTTGCATCATATAGATCGTAATCGAGTTCATACCGACAACGCGGAAGATAAGAGTCCACTTCTGCCACCCCTTGACATCTATCAGATAATAGAATAGTGCCATCATCGCCACAGAGTATCCACCCACAGCACAAACAAATGTACTCGACCATAGCATCTTATTGATTGGCACAAAGCCCTTAGCCAAAAGCGCTATAACGATCAACACAGCAGCTCCACCTGCCATCCACAAACATTTCTTCTCGCCCGACAGACGTTCCTTGGGCAAACGAATCAACTCGCCCGTAAAGATTCCCAACATGGCTGTAACCACAGCAGGCACAGCCGAGAGTAGGCCTTCGGGATCGAAATGGTTGTTGTCATAGATCAATCTACCTGGCATAAATAGGCGATCAATGTAACCAACGATATTACCCTCGCGGCTCAACGGATCAGCATCTACAACATCGGGAGCACCAACATATTTTGTCAACAAAGCATAGCCAACAAGGATAGCTACCGACACACCAGCTCGTGTTTTCCAACCAAAATTAACATACAACAGAGCTGCAAACATCCACGCAATACCTATACGAGCCAACACGCTCGCACAACGTAAGTTCTCGAAATCAAATTTCAATAATCCGTTGTAGATCAGACCCAAGAAGATCAACATCGCCGCACGGCGGAAGATCTTAACATAAACCATGGTGCGGCTCACGCCCAAAGCCTGCTGCTTGGCATAAGAGAATGGGAACGAGACACCCGCCAAGAAAAGGAACAGAGGGAAGATCGTATCGTGATGAGTCAAACCATTCCACTTCACATGATTCATATTCTGTGCAATAACATCCGTCACAGCATTAGGCCAAAGAGCACACAACGCCGCAACAAGCCCCGAAAGGCCCATAATAAAGAACATGTCAAAACCTCGCAAAGCATCGAGTGACATTAATCGTTGATCTTTCATATTTGTAGAAATTTAATTTGTCTGATATATTTTACAAATATATATAATTTATTTTGGCATATTGGCAATATTTGTCGTAAAAAACGCTCACTCGCAATATTTTGCAACACGCCGAATGGGATGTTTTTCAACTTTTGATAAAAATTTATCGGCGGATATTTGGCACTGTTATTTTTTTTACATACTTTTGCATCGCTTTTCAACAAGCAACATACTAAGGTTTGGAAGGATGGGTGAGTGGCTGAAACCACCAGTTTGCTAAACTGACGTACTCGATTAGGGTACCGGGGGTTCGAATCCCCCTCCTTCCGCAAAGAACAAACGAAGTAAAAAGGTGTCGAAAAATCGGCACCTTTTTGTTTTTGGCAACATTACTTGTTTTTGTGGAGTGCAGTTCTTTGCAGGACCCTTGCGGCAAGCAGAGGGGAAAGGCGTTAAGCATAGCTGTTACAAACTGCGTAGTAGCCAATCCCCGCGCAAATTTCCGCAGCCAATCTATCTTTTCGGAGGAAAGAGTAACATCAGAGCAGGGATTCCTGAGGCTTCGTAGGAGTCAACTTTTTCATCTCGGGAGGTCTGTTTATGATACTCGCCATCAACGATATTGCGACTTTTATCTCGATTTGCCCATCCCGTAATGATGTTTTTATGCAGAAATGGCAGATACTGCATCTGATTACAATCATAAACTAAAATCGCCATATACTGCGCAAATATAGTCGTATAAATTCCTTGCTCAATTCCCCGTTCAAATGGCAAAAGGCCATGTCGAGACGACATTTCGCCACAACTATAATCAGCAGCCTTGACGGCATTTTCTAAATAGTGGCGATCCTGCGTAGCAAGATAGAGCAACGCTGACGAGCCGATAAATGTTGCCTGATTATAGATATGCACAGTCCAATCGGGGCGGCCTTCTCCATGACGGCTATCGGCAACACGCCCTGTCGCAGGATCAAATAGATTCTTTTCAGCCCACGCATATACCTCACGCGCCATCTTAAGATAACCCGATCGGGTTTGATACAGAGGCATCTGATCAGTTGGCTCTACTCTGCGTTTCGGCACGCTGTTATACAGCATCATAGCAGCACAAACCGTTGGAAAGTTGATACAGGCCATCTTCCCATGCGAAGAGACATTTGGTTCGGGATTCTGGATCGGATACCAGCGCCAAAACATTCCACCCTTAACGGGATCATACGATCCATTATCGCCAACACGCTCCGACCCATACCAAACTCGAGAGAAGCTCTCTTCGGCGTACTTCAAATAATCTTTATCGCCGAAAAGCTCATAAGCGCGTGCAAGCGAGATTGTCCACCACATGATATCGTCATAGATAAACCATCCTGTATTCTCGTTATTGTCGTGAAAATCAAAGCCTGCATAGTGTTTGCGGTTACCCTCATAGATCTTTTTCACAAGCGAGCGATACTCTTTGGCGCGGGCACGATCTTTTGTCTTCTCAGCAAGCAGGCAAGCATCCATCGCCATATTCCAATACATCGGCTGACACCATATCGCAGCTGCACCATTCCAACGATCGGTAGCATGGGCAAAGGTATTATCCTGCTTATAGATATATTTTTCGGTATCGAGAAAAACCGAATTAAAACCTTCGTAGGCTGACCAGACATCTGAAAGAGTATATTCAGCAGAGGATTTCGAGGGCTGATTCTGAGCGTAAGTTTGCGCCTGACATAGTGTAGCAAAAGCACAACACAATAGCGCCATGAGTATAAAAAAATTCTTCACAGTTTATAGTTTTATGGTTAGGCCAAAGATACATATAAAAATTGAGCGGCCAATAATTGACCGCTCAAAAATATAGATCCCACTATCGTTTCGATTTAGATTGTTGCCTTTGACTCTACGGCAACCTCCGCATCAACCTTCTTGATCATACCCTGAAGCACTGCGCCTGGGCCGAGCTCAACGAATGAGTCAACACCATCTGCAAGCATATTCTTCATGATCTGAGTCCAACGTACTGGAGCTGTAAGCTGTGCAATAAGATTGAGCTTAATCTGCTCTGGATCGGTTTGTGGCTGAGCGTCAACATTCTGATAGATTGGGCAACGTGGAGTACGGAACTCAACCTCAGAGATAGCCTGCTCCAACTCGGCACGCGCAGCCTCCATCAATGGAGAGTGGAACGCACCACCCACAGGTAAACGCAACGCACGGCGAGCACCAGCCTCCTTGAGCTTTGCGCATGCTGCATCTACCGCCTCGTTAGCGCCTGAGATCACCAACTGACCTGGACAGTTGTAGTTGGCCGCAACGACAACACCTTCTGTCTCGGCGCAAACCTTCTCAACAACCTCATCCTCCAACGCCAAAATCGCTGCCATACCTCCTGGCTCATTCTCGCAGCACTTCTGCATAGCCATAGCACGCTTTGAAACCAATCGCAAGCCATCCTCAAACGACAACGCTCCAGCAGCTACCAACGCCGAGAACTCACCCAACGAGTGGCCTGCAACAGCCTCAGGCTCGATACCCAACACCTCAGCCAAAATCACTGAGTGAAGGAATACCGCAGGCTGAGTCACCTTTGTCTGCTTCAGATCATCGGCGCTACCCTCGAACATCACATCAGTGATAGAGAATCCGAGGATCTCGTTTGCCTTCTCAAATAGAGCCTTCGCACGCTCATTATTTTCATAGAGGTCTTTACCCATTCCTGTGAACTGGGAACCCTGACCAGGGAAAACATATGCCTTTTTCATATTTTCAATAATCATTTCGAGTCCGCGACAAACTCTATTAACTTTCAGTGGGCAAAGGTAAAATCAATATTGCAATTTTCCAAAACGTATAGCCCTCAATCAGATCATATTTATCCCCATTAGTAGCATAAATTAGGAATTGCAATGGACCTAAATCCGCTATACAGCACCCTCCGTTTGCGAAGATTTATCATCTGATTAAATCCGCCGCCACCAATACACAAAAAATTTCAGCACCAAACCTAAAGAAGTATATTTTTTACAAAATTTGTTAAAATAATTTAAAAATTTATTGACTTTTTGATTTAATAAACTTATATTTGCGAAAAAACTGACAATAATCTTTAAACATACTATTACTACTATGTCATCGCTTGCACAATTTTTCAACATTGAGCCTGACAAGAACCTGAAAGGCATAACGCATAAAAATAATGTCATCAAGCGTAACATTATAGCCTATATGGCTGTAAACGGCGAGTGCACTCTCTCGGAGCTAACAAAAGAGTTGCACATCAGCGTTCCGACAATCACCAAACTCGTTCAGGAATTGATCGAGGACAATATCGTCAACGACTTGGGTAAGGTGGAGACTCCAGGCGGAAGACGACCAAACGTATTCGGTTTGGCCAACTCGGCAATCTACTTTGCGGGTGTAAATATCGCGCGAGACAATATGACTTTCGTCATCACCGATCTGCAAAACAATATTATTAAAGAAGTAATCGACACATCGTTTGAGTTGCAAAATCGCCCTCAGTGTTTGGAGAAGATCTGCACCAATATCGAGAACTTCATCAACGAGTGCGGTATTGACCGAGGTAAAATTCTCGGATTGGGTGTTTCGATTGTAGGTCGTGTAAATCCTGAGGCGGGCCGTAGCTACGCATACTTCACATCGAGCGAGGAGTCACTCCGAGATATCATTCAGAATCGTGTCGGGATCCGCGTACTGCTCGAAAATGACACACGTGCGAGATGCTACGCTGAGTACAACTGCGGCAAATCGAAGGGCGAGAGCGATGTGATCTATCTGCATTTGGGTCGCGGTGTAGCTATCGGAATCGTGATTGACGGCAAGTTATATTATGGCAAGAATGGCTTTGCGGGCGAGTTCGGACACATCCCATTCTTCGACAACGAGAAGATTTGCGCCTGCGGTAAGAAGGGCTGTTTGGAGACTGAGGTTTCGGGTATCGCCATCGAGGAGAAGCTCATCACACTAATCAAGAGCGGCGTTAATACCATCCTTCGTGAGAAGTACGATCGTGGCGAGCAGATCCACATAAACGACATCATTGCGGCTGCTCAGAACGATGACAACCTCTCGATCGAGCTTATCGAGGAGGTGGGTGAGAAGTTGGGTAAGGCGGTTGCCTTCCTGATCAACACATTCAACCCTGAGACGGTTATTGTCGGTGGTAATTTAGCTGTGGCAGGCGACTACATCATGCTGCCGCTGAAGTCTTCGACAAACAAGTATTCTCTAAATCTGGTCTATAAGGATACTAAATTCCGTCAGTCGAAGATGTCGGAGAATGCCAACGCTTGGGGTGTAGCAATGCTTATACACAATAAGATTATCGGATTATAAACCAACTTTTTCGGCATGAACATCGAAGGCAACATCTGCCGCCTCAGAGCCTTAGAGCCAGAGGATATAGAGCAGATGTATGGTTGGGAAAATGATACTGAAGTATGGCGAGTGAGCGGGACTGTGGCCCCGTTTTCTCGCCATGTGCTTTCTCGACTCCTTGAGGAGCAACAATTTGATATCTATGCCACACGTCAAATGCGACTCGTAGTGGAGGCCGTTGAAGATGGTGAGGCTGTCGGTGCTGTGGACATTTTTGAGTTCGATCCTCACAACAGACGTGCTGGGGTGGGCATTATCATAGACTCGCGCCATCGCCAAAAGGGATATGCCACAGATGCTCTGCTGGCGCTGGAGCGTTATGCTAAAGAGGTGCTTCATCTTCATCAATTATGGTGTAGCGTAACAGAGGATAATACAGCGAGTCTGCTGCTATTCCGAAAAGCTGGATATGTGGAGTGTGGGTGTCGCCAAGAGTGGATACTCACACCAAATAAAGCTTTGGATGAGATTTTGATGCAGAATATTTTATAGAGAGTTTCGGCCGAGATGGTTGCTTTCGCACACATTAATTATCACGCTTTAATTATTAATTGACGTCTTGAATATGTCACTCCACCGAGCGTATGCGAGGATTGGAGTCTCTAACGGAATTGGTGTAGAGATGCCAATCATCGGGCTTGCAGCCCTCTGTGGCATGACTCTATAAATCTTTGTGCGTCAGCCCAATTTTGAATTTTGAATTTTGCATTTTGAATTAACAAGCGTTACGCCTACACCACTCCACCGAGCCTTTTACAACATTAATCTATACTATTCCGCAA
>CAYTGT010000001.1:0-26890 GCA_964437405.1 uncultured Alistipes sp. | reverse complement strand
GAGATTCTTAACGCAAAGTTAATATATATATTCTATTTTACCAAAGAAATGTTCTTTTTTTATCAAATGGCGCAAAAAAAACACGACCTCCAATGTCGGGGTCGTGCTTTGCTATAATATTATAAAGGTATATTCGCGTTGTGTTCGCAGGGCGCGGGATGTGTTCGCGGGATGTGTTCGCGCGCCTGTTTGCAAACTCCCTATTTGTAAACCTCCTCGCGTGGGAGCATCTTTGGCAGGTTGGCTGTACCCAAAACCATCAACGCCATAGCGCCTGCGGCCTGCTCCTGATACTCTGGGATGCTCTTTTGATAGGTATCGCGCTCGGTGTGCCAGATCTCATCGTAGCTGAAACCGTAGCCCTTGACATCGGTCCACTCGCTCATCTGCAACGCAGGAATGCCCGCAACGGCGAAGGTTGAAGCATCGTTGCCGCCTAAGCTCTTCGGTTTCTCGCGTGGCTGAAGCTCGCGGATAGTGAAGTTATAGTCGGGGTAGAGCTCCTGGATCGGACGCGCGATCTTCTCGTACTCCTTCACCAGCGACTTTGGCGCTGAGAATGAGGTATATGGCATCGGACCACCATCGCGGTTGAACATGTTGGAGATCTTGTCGGCCTTGTCGGGGTGTGCCTTAAGCCACGCCTGCGAGCCGAGCAATCCGAACTCCTCAGCCGCAAAGAGAATGAAGACAATGGTGCGATCTGGCTTTGCGCCCGACTGCGAAATCATACGCGCCGCCTCCATCACAACGCTGACGCCCGAACCGCAGTCAACACCGCCCGTAGCAACATCGAAGGCGTCCAAGTGTGCGCCCACCAAGACATATTCATCGGGGTATTTTGCGCCCTGGATCGTTGCCACGATGTTGTGGTACTTCACAGGGCCCATCTTGAAGTGGTTGCGGATGTCGAAATTCAACTCCACGTGGCGGCGCTCCTTCGCCATGCGGTAGATGTGGTCGAACTGGTGCTCATCGAGGATGATATTTGGCACCGTTGGGAGCGAATCGAATGGGATGTTTTGGCCGATCACATCGCGGTCGTAGAGTGCTCGCAAGGGTGTTGTGCCCTTCTGCACGAAGCCCAAAATGCCAGCCTCGACCATCTCGTTGTAGAAGAGCGGTGCGGTGTCGTCATCAATGTGCTTTTTCTCGCCATCCTCGCCTGCATGCTCGCGATTCCACTTCTCGGCCTCGGCGTTGGCGGCGATAATCTCCTTGCGCTTGTTGTCCCACCAAGGGCCGTAGCCGAATGACCAGCCGCGATTGTGGCCGTTGAGCAACACCCAAGAGCCCTTGAGCAGATGCTTCACGCGTGCCACCTGCTCGGCGGTGCGTGGCTCGATCACGACATGACCCTTCTGAGGGCCTTTGGTGCCAGAGGTAAATGATGGGGTTGCGAAGTGCAACGTCTGCTGCTCTTCACCTGTCATATAGCCCCACCAGCCGCCACGGTTAAATCCCACGCTCAACTCTCCAGCCTCCTCGACTGAAACCTCTAATCCCCACTTCTTGAAGCAATGCACAGCCCAATCTGCGGCATTGTCATAGGCGTCTGATCCGGCTACACGGCCACCGAAACGGTTGCACAGGATGTCGAGGTGCTTCATCACTTGATTATCCTCTTTGGCCATCTGTTGGATCTTCTTCACAGCGGCACTCTGCGCCCACAAAGAGATTGGCATCAAGAGTGCAAAAAATAGTAATAGTTTCTTCATAATGTATAAATTGTATAAAGGAAATGCCCAACCTGCTCAAACGGGTTGGGCATTTACAAATATGTGTGGCGTATGCTTACTTAACCTTCTGCCAGATCAAAGCTGAAGAGCCGAGGATAGCGGCATTCTTACCCTGAATACCTGAAGGCAAGAGCTTCACCTTGTTCTTGAATGTAGCCATCATGTGCTCCTCCATGTACCACTTAGTAGGCTCGAAGATATACTTACCAGCCTTAGCCAAGCCACCGAAGAGGATGATAGCCTCAGGAGAAGTTGTAGCAACCAAGTCAGCCAACGCCTTACCCAAAATCTCGCCTGTGAAGCGGAATGCCTCGAGTGCGATTGGGTCGTTCTTGTCGGCAGCAGTTGACAACATCACAGCCTCGAACTTAGAGTAAGGGATCTCGCGCAACTCACTGTCGTTGCTCATCTTAGCCATCAACTCGAAAGCAGTACGCTTGATACCTGTTGCTGATGCATAAGCCTCCAAACAGCCCTTGCGACCGCAACCGCAGTCACGACCTGTTGAACGGCTGTCAACCATGATGTGGCCATACTCACCTGCGAAACCATCGTGGCCGTAGATCATCTCACCATTGCTTACGATACCTGAGCCAAGACCTGTACCCAAAGTGATCACAGCATAATCCTTCATGCCCTTAGCGTTACCGAAAACGCCCTCGCCGATAGCTGCAGCGTTAGCATCGTTTGTGATGGCAACCTCTACACCAGGGAATGACTTTTTGATATCGTCCACGAAGTGGAACATACGGCGTGACTCGTCTGGATTAGGTTCGTCATCGCGGAACTTCCAAAGGTTTGCAGGAGCCTCGATCATACCTGTGTGGTAGTTAGCGTTAGGAGCGCCAATACCGATACCGATCAACTCAAACTCGAACGACACGCTGCCGATAAGAGCGTGCATACCCTCACAAAGAGCTGCGATATAGTTCTCATAGTCGTCAAACTTCTTGTACTTCTCGGTAGAGATTACAGACTCACAAAATACGGTACCCTCCTCATCAACAAGACCAAACGCAGTGTTTGTTCCGCCGATATCGATACCCATAGCCAATTTTTTCATAATTTTTTGGTAGTTTATAGTTAAATAAAAAATAGATTCCTATGTGGTTGGTTTGTCAAAGTTAAGTATAAAATTCGTTTTCTTCAAACTTTTTCTTAAATTTGGGGCATGAACTGTAAAAAAAGAGTATTCAACCGATGAGAAACAACGACCAAATCCTTGAGCTTTTTGAAAATCATTTGGCTCAAATGCAACTTCCCGAAGAGCCCGAATTGCTTTACAATCCGATTATTTATGCCATGTCGGGTGGCGGTAAACGCATCCGCCCAGTATTGCTGTTGCTTGCCTGCGAAGCCTTTGGTGGAGATGCTACACAAGCTATGCCAGCGGCGTTGGCGGTGGAGATGTTCCACAATTTTACGTTGCTGCACGATGATATCATGGATAATGCCGTTGTGCGCCGAGGCAAACCTTCGGTCTATGCCAAGTGGGGCAGTAACGTAGCCATCTTGTCGGGCGATGCGATGATGATTGAGGCATATAAACTGTTGCGCGATGTGCCAGAAGACAAGTTGGCACGTATCCTCGACATCTTTACTCCGATGGCTCTGCAAGTGTGTGAGGGTCAGCAATATGACATGGATTTCGAAAGCCGCCAGAAGGTGGCCGTTGCTGAGTATATGAATATGATCGAGCTGAAAACTTCGGTTTTGCTTGCGGGTTCGGCAATGATCGGTGCGGTGATCGGCAATGCTTCGGAGGAGGATTGTCGTAAGATATATCGTTATGTGCTGGAGTTGGGTTTGGCCTTCCAGCTTCAGGATGACCTGCTCGATAGCTACGGCACAGTCGAGGAGTTGGGCAAGCGCATCGGTGGCGATATTTTGGAGGGTAAGAAGACCTGCTTGATGCTCAACACCATGAGCCGCGCTACGGAGGAGGATCGTGAGGTGTTGCGCCAGACGCATCTCGATGAGAAACTCTCTGACGAGGAGAAGATTTCGCGCGTGAAGGCGGTCTACGATAAATACAACGTCCCTCATGTGATTAATCAGCAGATCTCGTTACGTTTCGAGCGTGCACTCTCGATTTTGGATACACTTGAGATCCCTGCCGAGCGCACCGAGCATCTGAGAGTATTTGCTCAAAACTTGATGGGCCGAAAGAAGTAGAATAATTGATGTAATGAACATAAAACGTAAAGATATCGAAATCATGGCCCCTGTGGGGTGTATGGAGTCGTTGCACGCCGCTATCGAGGCAGGTGCCGATGCCATCTACTTCGGTGTGGGGGTACTGAATATGCGAGCCCGATCATCGGTGAATTTTACGCTCGATAATTTGGCCGAGATTGTGAGCATAGCACACACAGCAGGTGTCAAGAGCTACTTGACGGTCAATACCATACTCTACGACAACGAGATGGAGGCTATGTGCGAGGTGATTGACCGTGCGGTTAAGGAGGGTGTTGATGCCATCATCGCCGCTGATGTAGCGGCCATCATGTATGCTCGCCGAGTGGGTATGGAGGTGCATATCTCGACCCAATGCAACATCTCTAATGCTGAGGCTGTGAAGTTCTACTCTCAGTGGGCCGATGTTGTGGTTTTGGCGCGTGAGCTGAGCTTGGAGCAGATTGCCCATATCTCGCGCGAGATCGAGCAAAATCAGATTGTGGGTCCTCGTGGAGAGTTGGTGCGCATCGAGATGTTTGCTCATGGTGCGTTGTGTATGTCGATTTCGGGTAAATGCTACCTGAGTGAGCATGAGGAGGGATGCTCAGCCAATCGCGGAGCTTGCCGTCAGATCTGCCGCCGCAAATATCAGATCAAGGATCTGCAAACGGGGCGCGAACTTGCTACCGATGGGCGTTATATCCTCTCGCCAAAGGATCTCTGTACGATAGATTTTCTTGATAAGTTTATCGGTGCTGGTGTGCGAGTGCTGAAAATCGAGGGTCGTGCGCGTGGTGGCGAGTATGTCAAGCGTGTGGTTGAGAGCTACGATGCGGCGCTTCGAGCTATGGAGCGTGGTGAGTATAATGCCGAGTTTGCCGAGGGGTTGAAGCAGCGTTTGATGACAGTCTTTAATCGAGGTTTCTGGGAGGGCTACTATGCTGGTCGTCCGATGGCGGAGCATACGTCACATTATGGATCTTCGGCTACCGAGCGTAAGGTATATGTTGGTAAAATCACCAACTTCTTCAAGAAAATTTCGGTTGCTGAGATTCTTGTAGAGTCAGCTTCGCTCAACGAAGGCGATTCGCTTCTGTTTATGGGCGAGACCACAGGCGTGAAGGAGATGACGGCCAAAGATATTGTACTTCACGAACAGGTTGTTAAGCAGGTGACTAAGGGTACTTATTGCTCGATGAAGGTCGATGAAGTGTTGCGCCGAGGCGATAAACTCTATAAGATGGTGCCTGCCGACCATGAGGATGTGCCCAAGTATTAAACTCATAATAGAAGCTGCCTAACAAT
Organism: uncultured Alistipes sp.; assembly: GCA_964437405.1. Lineage (GTDB taxonomy): Bacteria > Bacteroidota > Bacteroidia > Bacteroidales > Rikenellaceae > Alistipes. The sequence continues at coordinate 21,668 of CAYTGT010000001.1, read as the reverse complement.
GTTCTTTTGGCATATGGCTTGGCCTTGAAATGCTCATTTACCATTAAGTAAATCCGCTTTCTCGGCCTTCGACCAGCTTCAAAATAACTATTGTTATACAACTTCTTGAGAATGCGAATGTAACTTTAAAGTTACGCAGAAACGAACGTTAAAAAAGCAAATAAAACCTTAAAATTCAATAAAGCTATGTTTACAGCAGATATCTATGCTCAGCGCCGTGCCGAGCTTTGTCGCCGAGTTGGCGATGGTTTGATCCTCTTGCCTGGTAATGTTGAGGCTCCATTTAACTATCCCAATAATACCTATTCGTTCCGTCAGGATTCGACATTCCTCTACTACTTTGGCCAAAATGTGCCATCGCTTGCGGGTGTGATTGATGCTTCGACAGGCGAGGCTACGCTCTATGGCGATGATTTTACTGTCGAGGATATCATCTGGATGGGCCCTCAGGCTACAATTCAGGATTTAGCGTTGCAGGTAGGCGTGTCGAAGTCGAAGCCTATGGCGGCGTTGGCCGAGGATGTAAAGAGGGCGCTCAGCGCGGGTCGCAAGGTGCATTATTTGCCTCCTTATCGTGGCCTTACCAAGATTCAGCTCTCTGATCTTTTAGGCATCAAGCCAGAGATGTTGCATGCTCACAAGTCGTGGGATCTGCTCTTTGCTGTGGCAGAGATGCGTGAGAAGAAGTCGGCTGAGGAGATTGCAGCATTGGAGGAGGCTTTCGAGATCGGCTACCAGATGCACACCGCAGCCATGCTTAATACACGCGCAGGTCGTTCGGAGCATCAGGTTGCGGGTATTGTGGGCGGCAAGGCTTTGGAGTATGGTACAGGCGTATCGTTCCACACCATCCTTTCGCAGCATGGTGAGGTGCTTCACAACCACGACCACTCAGGCATCTTGACCGATGGCCGTCTGTTGTTGTGTGATGCGGGTGGTGAGCACGTGAATGGCTATGTTTCGGATCACACACGTACCTTCCCTGTCAGCGGTAAGTTTACCCAGAAGCAGAAGGATATTTATAACATCGTACTCAAGGCTCATGACGAAGCTGCAACATCCGTACGCCCAGGCATGATGTATATGGAGCTTTCGGATATCGCTCAGCGTGCATTGCTTTCGGGCTTGAAGGATCTGGATCTTGTGCGCGGTTCGGTGGATGATGCACTCGCTGCTGGTGCGGGATATCTGTTTATGCCTCATGGCTTGGGTCATGGTATTGGTTTGGATGTTCACGACTGCGAGAATATAGGCGAGCGTAGCTTCGATATGTCGGAGGTTGAGGAGCGCTTGAAGGCTTCGGCAACATGTATCAGACGTCAGTATTGGCGCTTGATGCCTGGTACAGTGCTTTCAGATGAGCCAGGTATCTACTTCGTACCAGCCTTGATCGACAAGTTGGAGGCTGAGGGCAAGTATAAGGGCATTGTCAACTACGAGAAGCTCAAGGAGTACCGCGACTTCGGCGGCATCCGCTTGGAGGATGACTTGGTTGTGACTGAGACAGGTTGCACTGTTATCGGTGGCGAAAAGCAGATTCCAATCACCGTTGAGGATGTCGAGGCTATCGTAGGCAAGGCATAAAATTTTTAGGACAAAGAAAACCTTTGTATGCAGAGACTATTTCTTGTCCCCTCCGAGGAGGAGGCTCACGCAATTAAGAGATATTGGCCCGAATCCCCATGCCGAGTGATCGGCGTGGGGATGGCTGAGGCCGCAGCAGGGGCAGCTCAGGTCATCGTGGAGAGTGGAGCTGACAGCGTTGTGTTGTGCGGTATTGCAGGGGCGTTGAGCGAGAAGTTGGTGATAGGACAAGTTGTTGAGGTTGTCGAAAATCGTGTTGCGGGGTTGCCTGAGCGATATTCTAAAGAGTATTTATCTGCGCCTCGTACCAATTACGAATCTGTCATCTCGCTGACGGTCAGCCACTCTGAGGATGGATACCTCTATTCTGATTCCGAATCTTCCACACCGCAAATCGAGGAGATGGAGGGTGCTGCTGTGGCTGCTGTGGCAGAGCGCTTTGGGGTTGAGTTTTTGCATCTGAGAGCAATCTCTAATCGTGTCGGCGATCATTTTAGTCAATGGCATATTGCTGAGGCTTTAGAGTCTTTGGCTGAGGCGCTGAAAATCATAAGTGTTCAAAACCCGTAAACTCAAAACATAATGAAGATTTTTAAAACCATAACTTTGGCACTCATCTCGGTGATGTGCCTTTCGGTGTTCACCGTTGAGGCTAAGAGCGATAGCTCGATCCGTCCTGTGAAGCTAACGTGCGAATATGCGGCCGATCCTGTCATTGATATCATGAATCCCCGTTTGGCGTGGATCAATCAGAATGTGGCAGAGGTGCGTGGCGCAGCACAGAGTGCCTATCGTGTGAGGGTTGCCACCTCGAAGGATGGTTTTGATAAGCCTGTGTGGGATAGTGGTAAGGTTGGCTCTGCGGAGTCGGCTTTTGTGGAGTATGGCGGTGGTAAACTCAAATCGCGTACCTCATATTGGTGGCAAGTGATGGTTTGGGATCAGGAGGGTCGTGCATCGGAGTGGTCAGAGCCAGCCCATTGGCATGTCGGGCTTTTGTCGAAAGAGGAGTGGCGCGGCGAGTGGATCGGAGCGCCGTGGCAAGGAGAGGATTCCTACGATGTTCGAGGCTCGATGGATTTTGAGCCAGCACCACTTTTGCGTAAGGAGTTTAAGGTGAAGAAGGGTCTGAAATCGGCACGCTATTATGGTACAGGCTTAGGTTATCATGAGTTATATCTTAATGGCGAGCGTATTGGCGAGGATTATCTATCGCCTAATCAGACCAATTATCATACACGCCCCAATCTTAAGAATCACGGAATCGTAGTTACAGATCCTTTTGCCGAGTATCTTGTGATGTATCTCTCGCATGATTTTAGTTCGCTACTCAAGCAGGGAGATAATGCCATTGGTGTAATTCTTGGCGATGGATTCTACAATACGACACGTAATTGGGTGCAAGGTTACGGAACGCCACGTTTTATAGGCCAAATTGAGTTGGAGTATGAAGATGGCTCGCGAGAGATTGTCCCTTCGGACGAGAGTTGGAGTGTAGAGCGTAGTGCCATTACTCGTAATCAGATCTACTATGGAGAGTGCTATGACGCACGTCTTGAGCATGAGGGATGGAGTCGAGCAGATTATGATGATTCAGCGTGGGGCAAAGCTGTGAAGAAGATAGCTCCCGTAGGCAAACTTGTCCCTCAAAATGGCCCTGCCGATCGTATTACCGAGCGCTTTGCTCCCGTGGAGTTTCAGAAGCAGGAGAACGGTGTCATTAAAATAAAATTCCCTGTTGAGGTGTCGGGTTGGGTAGCGCTTAAGGGCATCAAGGCAGAGCGTGGCCAACAAATCTCGATAAAATATCTGAGCGAGTCGCCTGGTAATGGTGATAACATATACATTGCTAAAGGTACGGGCGATGAGTCGTACCACGCACGTTTTACATGGTTCGTTTTCTCAGAGGTTGAGATTTCGGGTATCGAGGAGCTGCGAGCTGAGCAGGTCGAGGCGCATGCTGTAAATTCCGATGTGGAGCGTTCGGGTTCGTTTGAGACCTCTAACGAGTTGATTAATAAAATTAACGAGATATGGCAGCGTAGCCAATTGGACAATATGCACGGCTCTATCGCCAGTGACTGCCCTCACCGCGAGCGTTCGGCATATACGGGCGATGGTCAGGTGGCCTGTGTGACGGTGATGCACAACTTTACTTCGCAGACTTTCTACAATAAGTGGATACGCGATATTCGTGGCTCGCAAACCTATGGCGGTTATGTGCCTAATGGAGCACCGTGGCAACCAGGTTGTGGCGGCGGTGTCGGTTGGGGCGCTGCGATGGAGATTATGCCGTGGGAGTTCTACCGCCACTATGGTGACCGCCGTATCTTGGAGGAGAATTTCGAGGCTATGGTTAAGCACGTTCGTTGGATGACTACATGGGTCGATGATGAGACAGGCGTGATGCTCTCGCACGATGTGCAGCAGTGGAAGAACTTGGGTGATTGGCTTCCACCTCGTCAGTTGCCACCTACCGATTTGGTGCATACTTTCTACCTCTGGAACTCGGCCGATATCTTGGTTAAGACCGCCCATACACTCGGCTATAACGAGGCGGCTGAGGAATTTATCGCTCTGCGTGAGCGTACTGCCGAGGCTTTCCATCGAGCATTTTATAATCCTCAGACAGGCTCTTATGGTAAATATGGTAGCAATGTCTTGGCTCTGACAATCGGTGTGCCCGCAGATCGCAAGGCGAAGGTTGTTCAGGCTTTGAAAGATAATATCGCCGAGGTCAACGACCACCTTGATACAGGTATCACAGGCACCCGCTACTTGTTTGAGGTGCTGTGCGACAATGGCTTGAAGGAGTTGGCATATAAAATTATTAATCAGCGCGATTTCCCATCATTTGGTTGGTGGATCGAGCAGGGTGCAACCACCACATGGGAGCAGTGGGATGGCGGAAACTCTCGCAACCACCCGATGTTTGGTGGCGGAATCGGTTGGTTCTACCGTGATTTGGCAGGTTTAGAGGCTGTCGATGCAGGCTATCGCTCATTTATGGTGCGCCCTGTTATCCCAGAGGGCTTGGATTGGGTAGATTATTCACACAATACGACCTATGGCGAGATAGATATCAAGTGGCAACGTCAGGGCGAGAAGTTCAACCTCTCGTGCAACGTGCCTGTGGGTTGTAGCGCAACAATCTGGGTACCTTTTGGAGAGCAGATGCCAAAGGTTAAGTTGGATAAGAATATGATCTTCAAGGGTGTGCGCGATGGCTATGTGCTCTATAAGGTGCAGTCAGGACGCTACTCGTTTAACTCAACTCTATAAAGACTATGCAGAAGTTTCAGCTTTCGATCTCGCCATGTCCTAACGACACCTTCATGTTCCACGCCATGCTTCACGGCTTGGTCGATACCGAGGGACTTTGCTTCGATGTGGAGTATCACGATATCGAGGAACTTAATGCAGGTGTGATTGCGGGTGCGCCAGATATTAGCAAGATCAGCTGTGCTGTGCTGCCCGCCATCAAAGACCACTATCGCCTGCTCGATAGCGGAGCGGCTTTGGGGCGAGGTAATGGTCCTCTGTTGGTGCGCCGCCGTGGGGAGTCTGCGCCGCTAAAGCGTATTGCAGTGCCAGGCGAGCATACCACAGCCAATGCCTTGATCGGGCGATTGTTTCCTGAGATAGAGGTGCGTGAGCCGCGACTCTTCTCGCTCATCGCCGAAGCTGTCGAACGTGGCGAGTTTGATGGTGGTGTGTTGATTCATGAGGGGCGTTTTGTATATGAAAAACGCAACTTGGAGTTGGTGGCCGACTTGGGTGTGGAGTGGGAGCGTCAGACCGCTCTGCCACTACCTTTGGGCGGAATTGTGATACGAGCCGAGTTGGAGCAGTATCGCGAGCAGATTAGCCGAATCCTCCGCCGCAGTATAGAGTATGCCTTTGAACATCCTATGGCCTCGCGCGACTATGTGAAGCAACATGCTCAGGAGTTAGAAGATGATGTGATAGATAAACATATTGCACTATTTGTCAACGACTTTTCACTTTCGCTCGGCGAGGAGGGGCGTTGTGCAATCACATCCTTGACAGGCGTGGAGTAGGGATTAATTCAAAATTCAAGATTCAAGATTCAAAATTACGAGAATTGGTAATGTTGCCAAAATTGAGCCTGTCCAAAACATATTGGACAGGCTCTTTACTCTCTCTATTTCTTCGTGATTCGAATTGTCGTAAACGAGTACGCTGGCATCGTGTGCTCGAACTGCTCGGCAACTTGAATCATACTCTCCGTAGGTACACTTGCTCGATCGGTTGGTCGGCCGCTGAGCAATGTATATGTCGCTTCGCTACTGATCTCCATGCCCAAATCCTTTAGATCAACATTTGTTGTAACCTCCACAGGCAGAAGATTTACCATTTTGATGATGATGTCGCCACTCGCAGAGTCCACAACAACCGATGTTGCTACTCGTTTGCGTACATCCTCGCGGTGACTCTCCACCTTTAGCACATTTGCGATGTAGTGATCGCCACTATTTGTTCCGAAGATCTTTTGGGTGTAATATCCTGGCGTTAGATCCACTCTCGATGAGTTGAAGTAGATCAGATCGGGATTCCAATTCGTATGGCCATGACGTGCCAATAAAGGCGCATACGATGTCATGCATACGATGTCGGCGTTGCGCTCCACGTTGATCAGGTGCAGAGCCTCGCAAAGCGCCGTCTCGATGTTGTTTGCACGCCCTGCCAAGTGGCAAGCATATTCGCCCAAATAAACCTGCGAGGCGTTACGGTCGTAGTGATCGTAATAATCTTGATTGTGGATATACCAACCAGGCGAGACGTAATAATGCTCGTCAACCATCGGTATCTGCTTCTGCTTTGCCAACTTCCAGCCCCATTCATAATCCGAACCCTCGTAGAATGGTCCTACCGTACCGCAAATCGTAATCTCAGGGTGCTTATCGCGTACCGCATCGAAAATCATATTGAAACGCTCGGTGAAGGTCTCCGATATCAGATCTTCGTTACCTATGCCTATGTATTTGAGGTTGAACGGCTCTGGATGGCCCGCCTCGGCACGTACGCGACCCCACTTTGTGGTCTTGCTGTCGCCATTTGCCCATTCGATCAGATCGAAAATATCCTGTATATACTCATCCATGTGCTCCATCTCAACGCCACCTTGTTGACCATGACCTCCTCGCCAAGAGTTCTGACAAGGTACCGCCGCAGGAATCACAGGCAATGGCTCAGCCCCGATATCCTCGCAGAAAAGGAAATACTCGTAATATCCCAAACCGAGCGACTGATGATAGTTCCAGATATTTGGCATGTGTTGGCGCTCCTCCAATGCTCCGATGGTGCGCTTCCAAAGATACATATTATCCAATCCGTTACCATGTGCCACACAACCGCCAGGGAAGCGGACAAACTTCGGCTTCATGTCGGCTATCACCTGCGCCAAGTCGGCTCTCAGACCGTTACGTCTTTGCTTGAAGGTGTTGTGTGGAAAGAGCGAAATCATGTCTAAATGCACCGTGCCCTCACCGAGTGGAGTTATGACGAGTCGTCCTCGCTCGGCGTTCTTTGCCGCTTTGAGCGTAAATTCAGTCTGCTTCCATGCCGCAGTGCTGATGTTTACACTCTTCGATGCGACTACCTCGCCCTGCTCGTTGAGCAATGAGAACTGAAGGCGGCTCGCTTTGTCGGCTGCTGAAGCTTTGCGTGAACGGAAATTCAAGTAGTAGCTATCGCCCGCCTTGAGTGAGATTCCATCGTAACCATCGTTTTCGAGTGTAGCTCCCGCTTTGGTGGTTGTGAGCGTGAGGTAGTGGCAGTTGTTGCGATGTATCGGAGCTATGGTGTCAACTTTTATTTCAGAGCCTTCGCCTTTAAGCTCCCACGCTGTCAAGTGGTGCCATCCTCCTCTGTCCAAAGCTGAATACTCAAAGTCGCGATTCTCGATCAGCTCGCCATAGAGTCCACCATCAGCACCGTAGCTGATATCTTCAAAGAAAATTCCGATCAACTTATCGCTGATTGCCTTGCGCTCTGCGCCATTGACGCTCAAGTGGGCGCGTACAGGTTTCAAGTCGGCAAAACGTACAGGATCTTGCCCCATGTGCTCGTCTAATTTCACCTGACGGTTTCTAAGGTAGTCATCACGTTTGAGCAGCTTGTCAATCTGCTCCCACTCTACAAAATGTATCTGACCCTGCAACTCTCTGCCATCGAGTGAAATAGATGTGAAGTCGGGCGATTGACACTTGCCTGTGCTTGCCGAGTCGCGATCAGAGACTGTCATCTTGATAGCCTTGCCCCATTGGCGGAAATCCGATGTCGGAACACAATAAAACTCGTCTTGTTGAGTGTAATATACAACTGCCCAAATTTTGTTGTCTTTGGATTTGACAAGTATCGGGCGCTTGCAGCTACCACCCTCGACATAAGGGTAGTCCTGTGGCTTCCAATTTATAAGATCGGGGCTCTCGGTGTAGGCAAATTGCGGATTTCGATCGTTTGGCGACCATACACAACGCCACATTCCCTGCTCGTCACGTATCAAATGAGGTGTTGAGGCCATCTTCTTCTCTGCGCCCCAAGTGCCGAAGTCGCTGTCGACAAATGTGCGGCCGTGACCTATCGAACTCCAAACCTTACCATCGGAGCTATAAGCAAATGCCAAACCGCGCCCGCTGACGTATGAGAAGAGATAACCTTTGTCGGGTTTGTTGGCATATAGTGGCAGAATTATGGCGGTTGTTAAAAGTAGGGCTAAAAATCTTTTCATATCAGATACTTGTAGTTTTCAAGTCTATTTTTACTCTTTCCACTCCGAGTATGGGTGACGGAGCAGTTGCGAGTTGTAGTAACGCTTGTCACCCGTTACCTCACGTCCCAACCAATCGGGATGCGGAAACTTCTCCTCTACGCTGTTAAGTTCCACTTCGGCAACAGTCAAACCCTCGTTCTGACCATAAAACTCATCCACCTCGAAAGTGTGCTGCTGAGAAGGAACGAGGAATCGGCGCTTTGAGATACGCCCATTGCTGAATGAAAGTAGTTCTCGCGCCTGCTCCACAGGAATTTCATACTCCCACTCGCTACGCGATATGCCATCTGAGGAGCGCCCTTTGATGGTGAGGAACCCCTGCTCTTCGCGCGTGCGTACACGCAAGGTGAGGCTCTCCGATTTGGCGATATATCCCTGTTCGATGTATGTAGAGGATGTCGCCAAATGTTTGTATTGGCCACATACTAAAAATTTACGTTCTATCTCCTGCTTCATTTCGATTGTCATTTTATGCAAATTTACTATATTTGCCGAAAATAACATAAATTTAAATCTGATTATGCGTAAAATAGTCTATTTCTTTACGATGGCTGTTGTGGTAGCTATGTTTTTTACAGCTTGTAACTCTGGTCAGGGACACCTTGAGCGTGCCGAGCAGATGCGCACAACCATATACGACCTCTATGATGTTGATCAGACTGCACTTTTGGCAGAAAACTATCCTCAGAATACACGCGATCAAGTGACCTATTTGGCTAATGGTCTGCCAGATTTCCCTAATCAATACTCCTATTTGTGGCCCTATTCGGGTACTATCTCGATGATGTCGACTCTGTATGAGGCCAACAGATTGGATGATTGCCTGAAATTCATCGACAATCATGTGTTGGTGGGTCTTGAGAGCTACTTCGACAAGAGTCGCGAGCCTTATGCCTACTCATCATATATCACCGTTGGCTCATCGGATCGCTTCTACGATGATAATATCTGGTTGGCTATTGATTTCGTGGATCTCTACAAGTCGAGCGGTCAGCAGCGTTATCTGGATAAGGCCGTAGAGATCTGGAAGTTCGTGATGAGCGGTTATGATGAGAAGCTCCACGGCGGCATCTATTGGTGCGAGCAGACCAAGGAGACTAAGAATTGCTGTTCGACAGCTCCTGCTGCGGTCTGCGCCTTGAAACTCTATGAGGCGACAGGCGACAGAAGCTATATGGGTGTCGGCATGAAATTGTTTCAGTGGGCTCAGGGTTGGTTGTTCGATGAGGCCGAGGGTCTCTACAACGATAATGTCAATGTGTCGGACTATAAGACAAATAAAGCTAAGTATTCCTACAACACAGGCCAGATGATTCAGGCGGGAGCGATGTTGTATCGCCTCACTCAGCAGGATGTCTACCTCAAGCATGCCCAGTATTGCGCTGAGAGAGCCTATGAGCGTTGGTTCAAGGAGATTGCAGGCAAGCGAATGTTGGAGTCGGGCGATGTATGGTTTGACGCTGTGTTGCTTCGTGGTTTGATCGAGCTATATAATGTTGATGGTAACCGTACATATCTCGATGCGGTAGATCACACTTTGGAGTATGCGTGGAAGCATGGCCGCGATGAGCAGGGACTTTTCGGTAAATATCTCTCGCATCAGGAGGAGGGCAAGCCTAAGCGTTGGTTGCTCACTCAGGCTGCTTATGTCGAGATGTCGGCACGTATGGCCTTGCTTGAGAAATAGTGTTTAGAATTATATACTTAAATGTTGTAAAATCCGTCACTTCACCGAGCGTGAGCGAGGATTGGAGTCACTAACGTCAAAATAAATGTAGAGATTCCACTCATCACTCCACCGTAGGCTTGTGATGTGGAATGACGAGAAATAGAACTACAATGTCAATGTAGATAATTCCATTTTTTGTATCAAAGGTATATAAGCCATCGACAATATGTTTGCTTTAGTTACGGGAGCCTCATCGGGTATGGGTGAGGAGTTTGCTCGGCAGTTGGCTGCGGCGAGTTACGACCTGCTGGTGGTCAGCAATCGCGAGCAGGATAATCATCGTGTAGCTGAAAGTATTGCACGCGAGTATGGAGTCGAGGCTATTGCGCTCTACTCCGATCTTACGGCAGATGATGCCGCTGAGCGCCTCTATGCCGAGATCCAAGAGCGAGGATTGCAGGTCGAGGTGCTGATCAGCAACGCAGGTATGCTTCTGTTTTCTCAGATGCTCAATACACCGCTCGGAAAGTTGGATAACATCATCCGACTGCATTGTACCACCCCGACAAAACTTTGCCGCCTTGTGGCCGAGGATATGGCTCGCCGAGGTCGTGGCTATATCTTGCTTGTTAGCTCCATCACCGCGTGGACTCCATTCCCTACCATTTCCCACTATGCCGCCACGAAATCCTATCTGAAAAGTTTGGGCGAGGCTCTTTGGTACGAGTTCCGCACGCAGGGTGTTCGGGTTACGACCCTTATGCCTTCGGCGGTTGATACGCCGTTGTATGATTTGAGTGATAGCATGCGCCGCCGATTGTTTCGGTTGGGCTTGATGATGAGTGCCGAGAGTGTTGTCCGCAAGGGGTTGAAGGCGATGTTCAAGGGTCGTGCACGTTGCGTACCAGGCGTAGTGACCAAGATCGAGGCTCTGCTCTGCCGTATCATGCCCCAATGGGCGTTGCTCCCAATCTTGCAAATCCCCGCTGTTAAGCGAATATTGGAGAGAGTTTAACACCATTTAATTCAAGATTCAAGATTTGAGCTAACGCGCATTAGACAACCTCATTGCCTCTAACATTTGAGTCTATACCCCACACCACGTATATTGATAATCTCGACTGAAGGATCGTCCTTGAAATACCCTCTTAGTCGCGAGATAAAGACGTTGAGACTGCGTAGATTGTAAAACGAATTATCTCCCCACAACTCTATTAGCAACCCTTCGGCCTCCACCGTGCGGTTCATGTTGAGACAAAGACGCTGTAAAACACCCGCCTCACGCGCCGATAACGTCACCTCTCCTAACTTTGAGCTAATCTTCGACTCCGCCACCGAAAATACATATCGCCCGATGGCGTAGCTTTGTGCCAGCTCCATCCCCTCCTGAGAGCGTCCCACCAACGAGCGCAGACGGACAATCAACTCATCCATCGCAAAAGGTTTTCTCAGAAAGTCGTTACCGCCTACCTCGAAGCCGTTGACCACATCTTCGGTCTCCGAACGTGCCGTCAGAAAGAGAATCGGCGTTGTGCAACCCTCCTTACGCAGAGTCTTGACAAGCGAATAGCCATCCATCTTTGGCATCATCACATCCGTCACGATCACATCGAAACGCTGTCTACGACAAAGCGTCAGCGCATCAACGCCGTTGTATGCGGTCTGTACGCGGAATCCTCTGTCGGAGAGTGTGTCCGACAATATCTCGGCCAACATCTGCTCATCCTCGACAAGCAGCAGGTTGATCAAACGCTCATCATTTGCACGGTTCATCATCGGGTAGTGTTATTTTAATTGTTGTGCCATCTCCAATGCGACTTGTGGCAGAGATCTCTCCGCCGTGACGCTCTACGATCTGCTTCGAGTAGTATAATCCTAAGCCGAAACCTCTGACATCCTGCACATCGCCTTTGGGCACGCGGTAAAACCTCTCAAATATATGTTTCAGGTGTTTCGACTCTATGCCTAAGCCGTTGTCTTCGACCTCTATGACGCTCTGGCCGCCCATATTGTAACCCTTCACCTCGATCCGCACACTCTCGGCTGAGTATTTCACCGAGTTGTCGATGATCGTAGAGAGTATGTTGCTCAGGTGGAAGCGGTCGGCCTTAACCGTAAAATCGCCTTCGCATGCAATCTCAATCTCAACTTTCTTTTCGCTGCGGATCTCTGCGCTTTGACGCAACTCCTCCAATAGTGGGCAGAGAGTAAACTCCTCTATCGTGAGTCGCTTCGCATCGCCCTGCTCCAGCGAGGCCGAGAGTATATGCTCAACCATCTGCTGTAACTGTCCGAGCTGAATCGCTGTGATATCCAAATATCGGCGGCGGCGTGTCGGGTCGTTGTCGGCCGAGAAGTTGCGCAGCGCATCATTTGCCGCCACAGCCACCGAAAGAGGAGTCTTCAATTCGTGGGTTATGTTGTGCGTCAGATCCTGTCGCATCTGCTCCAAATTCTTCTGCTCGAACATCGTGCGCACCAGGTAGATCAACATTCCACCCATAAGCAATAACATCAGCGCCGAAGAGAGAATCAGTCCCCATGTCTCCTGCAAAAACTTCTCGTAAGGCACACTGATGTAGAGTCTTAGGGCAAACATCCCATCATCGTCAATATCGGTCTCGAAAGAGGTTGCATTGTCGATCTGCTCTCGCTCGCCCAAGCGCATCATCACACGCTCCTCGCCTATTCGCTCCAAGATCTCTATGGCATAGGGTTGCAGCGCATCCAACTCCAACAGATTTGGCGTGAAGTAGAGCGCGAACTCATCGAGATTGATATATATCTGCTCCGAGGGGCGAAATCCCAATGTGGGATCCATGCGGAAGACCTTATATATTGTCTTGTATGTCGCCGACTGCGCCCTGCGCTCAAAATCCTCCACCGTATCACGATAGAGTGTCCACACCCAAGCACACTGCACCGCTGTGAGCGCCAGCAGCGAGGCTACCACCATAATGGATATGTTGCGAAACGTAGAACGGCTGATCATAGCGTTGTTTGTATAAGGTACTTATTTCTCGGAATTATATACTTTCGTGTTGTATTACGTCATTCCACATCACGAACCTACGGTGAGTGATGATTGGAATCTATACAATTAATCTCTGCCATTCGATTCTCCAATCTTCGCCTTTTGCAACATCAATCTATATAATTCCTAATTTTTTTTGTCTAAGACAAAGGTAAGTAGAAAAAATACAAAATAAAACGCCGTTAACATTTGTTAACACTTCTTAACACTTCATTAACACTTTTTCTGCTTTTTAGCACTTATCTTTGCCATAGGAAAAGCGCTAAGTCCTAAAATGAACTGAGTAAAACAACTATTAGAATCAACGAGAGCTATGAAAAAGCTATTATTTATTTTGGTTTCGGTGCTCATCTGTGGCTCGGCCGCGGCACAGCACAAAATTACGGGTAAGGTCACCGATCAGCTGGGTTGTTCTTTGACAGGGGCTATCGTGCAGGTCGAGGGAAAGGAGAATCTGAAGACCGTTACTGACAAGAATGGAGATTATACAATCTCTGTCCCCAAGAGCTCAACACATCTTATTTATAGTTATCCCAATATGAATAAAACAATGGTTGATATTCAGGGTCGCTCGAAAATTGATGTGAGGATGACTTTGGTACGTCATCTGCAAGAGGTTTTCTATGGGACTGACGACAATAGCAAGATCCTCTATTTAGTAGATGGTAATGTTGTCTCGAAGGAGCAGTTTGACAAGATCCCTCAATCCGAGATCCAGAATGTCAATGTGATGAAGGGTATCTCTTCAGCCATTGTAGTAAATACAAAGGGTGGGGTAATCAATCTTAAGCCCAAACAACCTATGCAACGCGTGTTAAATTCTGGGCGTGTTGATTCTAAAACAAAAGAAACTATATATGAGACAGAGGATGAAATATATATATCGAACGTAGATGGTCCGATTCTCGGAGATACATATATTTGGGAGGATGGAAAAAGTGTTTCAGTTAAGAAAGATGAGCGAGGCAATGTTGTTAGTGTTAGTAGTAAATATAATACTACAAAGGGAAATAAGCCTTTGGTGGTAGTGAAGTCGGCCGATGGAAAGATCACTACCGTAAAGGATATCAAGGAGGTTAATGTCTCTGATATCATGCATGTTACCGTGATCAAGAACGAGACTGCTAAAGCCGATTTTAAAAAGTATGGCGACACCTCCGAGGGCGTCATCTACATCGAACTCAAAGACAAAACCACCCCAAAGAAGTAGTAATTATCCAACTTCTGAAAATAAAGACTGTACGATATGCTCGTACAGTCTTTATTTTTTAAAATTTTCACCTTGTTACGATTTTTTTGCCACATACAAAATCATTACACCAAAAAGCAGTTATATTTGCAGACGAGTTATATTAAAAATTCCCGATTATGGATAAAATCAGAGCTGCCGTTGTCGGATACGGCAATATTGGTAAATATGTGGTGGAGGCTTTGGAGGCCGCACCCGACTTTGAGGTCGCAGGTATTGTTCGCCGCGCCTCTTCACTCTCTGCTTCAAACGATTCAAAGTACCCTGTCGTAAGCTCTTTGGAGGAGTTGGGCAAGGTTGACGTTGCTATACTCTGCACCCCATCGCGATTGGTTGAGAAGAGTGCCGAGACGGCGTTGAAATTAGGTATCTCAACAGTGGATAGTTACGACATACATAGCGGCATTGCCGACACCCGCAACCGCTTGGACGCCATCGCTCGCGAGCATGGTGCCGCAGCATTGATCTCTGCTGGCTGGGATCCAGGTAGTGACTCTGTGGTACGTGCTCTGTTGGAGGTTTGTGCGCCACAGGGAATCACCTACACCAACTTCGGCCCAGGCATGAGTATGGGTCACACCGTAGCTGTGAAGGCTATCGAGGGCGTGAAGGCTGCCCTCTCGATGACAATTCCACTCGGAACAGGCATCCACCGCCGCATGGTCTACATTGAGTTGGAGGATGGTTACGATTTCGAGCAGGTGGCAACTGCCATCAAGAACGATGCGTATTTCGTTCACGATGAGACTCACGTCACTAAGGTCGAGAGCGTGGATGCTCTGCTCGACATGGGTCATGGCGTGAATATGGTTCGCAAGGGTGTATCAGGCAAGACTCAGAATCAGCGTTTCGAGTTCAATATGTCAATCGACAACCCTGGCCTCACAAGCCAGATCCTTGTTTCGGGCGCACGTGCAGTACTTCGTCAGAAGCCAGGAGCATATACCATGATTGAGATTCCGTTGATTGACTTCCTCTACGGCGAGCGCGATCAACTTATCCGCCGCTTGGTATAGTCCTACACTTATAGTTAAAAATAGCCGCAACCAACTTTAGGATTGCGGCTATTTTTATTACCACTTAGCAAAAAAACTGCCCAAGGCGCAAACCTTGGGCAGAGATATTATATAAGGTACAATCTTACAACTCCTTCACGCGGATATTGCGGTACTTGATACCCTCACCATGACCGAGCAAACCGATATGACCCTTCTTGTTGAACAAACCAGGGTGGTTCAAGTGGTCAACAGTGTAAGGGTTAGGACCCTCACCCTTAGGATTTACGTTGTGACCCTTACAAGCCTTACGGATGTTACCCTCAAGGATAACTACGCCATCAACTGTAACCTTGATGTTGTCGCCCTTGATGCGGATCTCCTCAGAGTGCCACTCGCCGAGTGGACCCCACTTGATACGCTTAGCAGGGATGATACCGTAAACCGAGCCGTGTACCTGATACTCGCGCAAACCAGCATAGATAGGAGCATCGTGGTGCAAAACCTGAATCTCCATACCGTGGTAAGCAGCGTCCTTACCCATAGGAGTACGGATACCGATACCGTTGTTTACTCCCTCACGCTCGAAGCAGAACTCAAAACGAAGAACGAAGTCAGCATACTCCTTCTTAGTGTAGAGGTTGCCTGTTGAGCCGTAAGCTGCAGTAACATACATGCTACCATCTACTGGCTGATAAGCATCCACGTTACCTGTCCAAGCATCCATATTCTTGCCATCGAACAACATCTCGAAGCCCTCAGCCTTCTCCTCAGCCGACAACTCAGTGATGATCGAGCGTGACTCGCGAGCCTTGTTCTCGTTGATGAACTTCTCGATATCCTTGCGCTTGTAAACAGCATCACCATCGTTCAATGTAGCAGAAACCTTCTCCAACAAAGCCTTTACCTCAGCTGAGTAGAACTCAGGGTGCTTAGTAGCGATCTGGAGAACAGTATTTGCAGCAGCCTGTGCAGTCTCAGCCTGATCCATATACTCTGAAGCGAGCATCATAGCCTGATAAGTCTGAGTTGCAGAGAGGTTCTTCAGTGCAGCGTTCTTCACAGCTACTGATGGCTCTGCCGCCAAAGCGTTGCTGTAGTTCTTGTACTTACGCTCTGCGTTGAGCTTCTTAGAAGCGGCAGTAAGTGCGATGTACTTGTTGAGTGCCTTGTCCTTCAAAGCAGCGTTCGATGTTGCGATCTCATACATTACAGGGATAATGCTATCCTTGTTGAGTGAGAGCAAACCATTGAATGCAGCATCCTTAGCAGCACCTGTCGATGTCTTGTAGCTGTTTACGATAGTAGCCACAGCCTCGTCAGCGTTGGTGTTAGCCAAAACCTGAATGTAAGCCGAAGCATCATTAGCCTTAGCCATACGAGCCTCGATCATCTTCACCTGCTCTGCAGCTGACTTGTTCTCGATAGCCTTGTTCACAGCCTTAGCCTCAGCACGCTTAGTCTCGAATAGGTCGCAGATAGCATCAAAGTTCTTCTCTGAAGCAACCTGTGGAAGAGCCTTCTGAGCCATATCGTTACCATCCTTAGCCAAAGCGATCACCTTGTCAGCAGCCTCAGGGATAGAGCGCTTGAGCAGTACGCCCAAAGCAACAACCTTGCTCTGATTGTTACCATCCAAAGCCTTCACGATACCTGAGTTAACCTTACCGTTGAATGAGAGCAAAGTGCGGATTGCAGCGTCCAAAATATCTGTATTCTCAGTATTCTCCAACGACTCAACCTTCGCCAAGATACCCTCCAAAGCTTTCTCGCCACCGATACGGCTTGCAGCCTCCATAGCCTCGATAGCTACGACGTTATCAGGATTAGCGATCTGAGCCACAACAGCCTCAACCTGGCTCTCTGCGTGGTTAGCGCCCAACCAATTCACGATGTCAATCTTCACATCGTTTGAAGCCTTTGGCAAAACAGCAGCCACAGCAGCGTATGTAGCATCATCAGCATAAGCCTCAGCAGCACGCATTGCGCCAAAATGATACTGACGGCAATCGTCTGAGAGTGCCTTCACTACAAGAGGTGTAGTCTCTGCGCCGTTCAAGAGGATCAAAAGATCCAAACCTGTCAAGCGAACATTCACCTTATCATGCTTCATGAGCTTCTTAGCAGCCTTCTCTACTGCCGATGGGTTCTCCTTCACCATCTTAGTGAGCAATGCAGAGTATGCACCGTAAGCATCAGTTGCCTCGAAAGCGTAATCCACAGCCTTAGCCTGTGCGCCCAACACCTTCAAAGCCTTCTCGCCACCGCAAGAAGCCAACGCCAAGTTGATCTGGCAACGCTCCTCTGGAGTAGCAGTTGAGAGCCAAGCCAACAATGTAGCCTCAGCCTCTGGGATGTTCTTATAAGATGCGATCTGAGCCAACAAGAGCTTGCTGTAACCGTTCTGAGCCTGGTTCTTGATCAAATCCAAAACCAAAGGCTCTGTACCGTTGATTGAAGCCAAAGCGCGAGCTGCGAAGTTACCGAGGTAATCATCGCTGAGCTTTGCAGCATAGAACTCGCCATCCTCAGCGGTAGCGCAGATCTGCAATGCAGTCATCAAGAAAGCCTTAGTTGGGTTGTCTGTTGTCTTCTCGATAGCCTTCTTCAAGCCCTCGCGAACGCCGCCGCGCAAAGACTCCTGACCCTTCGATACGTAAGAAGCTACGCCATTGATAGCGTACTCGATAGCCGAGTTGTTGACACCTGCTGCAGCAGGGCGCAACATTGCAGCCATCATCTGCATACCCTCAGCACCTGTCTTAGCCAACTCATCCATAGTCTCATTATAGATCTGCTGGTTCTTAGTAGGGAGCTGTGCCATAGCGTCAGCCACGATAGTCGTAGCGACACGGTTGCGGGCATCCTGAGCGTTGATAGAGGCAAATGGCATCAACGCCAATGCTATAACTAATATAAATAGTCTTTTCATTACTCTATTTTAGTTTAAGTTAGGGATTAGATTTTCCAAGGTGCACGCATTGGCTGGTCGATGAGTGCATTTGCAGCGTCATCGTTGATGAACTGCAACTTCACTGGATCGAACTCCAAAGTGCGGTTAAGACGCAAAGCGCAGAGACCCATGTTCACGATAGTTGCCGAACGGAAACCGTTGATCTCGTTCAAAGCGAACTTCTCGCGAGTGTGGATACACTTGATGAAGTCAGTGTTCTGAGGCTCTGGATCTGGCAACTCGTTGAGCTTACTCATTACGTTAGGGATAGTACACTGGAAACCGTTGTAAACCTTACCCTTTGGACCCTCAATGTAAGCTGCGTTTGGATCCTCATAGCCCTCACCCTGAAGAATAATCTGGCAACCATCCTCATAAGTGTAGACAATCTTACGCCATGTACCGATAGCATCCCAGTGCTGCTCAGGAGCATCAACCTCAACCTTAACAGGTGATGTATTATCCTTACCCAAGATGTACTGTACAGGATCGATGTAGTGCTGACCCATATCGCCAAGACCACCACCATCGTAATCCCAGTAACCACGGAATGTCTGGTGAGTACGGTGCTCGTTGTATGGCTTATATGGAGCAGGACCCAACCACAAATCGTAGTTCAAGTTCTTTGGAACAGGCTGCTCAACCAAATTTTCCTTACCTACCCAGAAGAACTTCCAACCGAAACCTGTATGACCAGAGATAGTCACCTTCAAAGGCCAACCGAGCATACCGCTATCCACCAACTTCTTCAATGGAGCAACGGTTGTACCCAAACCGTAGAAAGTGTCCTTAAAACGGAACCAAGTGTTAAGGCGGAAAATACGGTTGTTCTGACGAACAGCCTCCATCACCTTCTTACCCTCACCGATAGTACGTGTCATAGGCTTCTCGCACCAGATATCCTTACCAGCCTTAGCAGCCTCAACTGCCATGATACCGTGCCAATGAGGAGGAGTTGCGATGTGAACTACATCCACGTTAGGATCGTTGATCAAGTCACGATAGAGCTCATAACCCTTAACGGTCTCGCCCAACTCGTTCTTTGCGCGAGTAACACCGTTCTTAAGGTGGTTACTGTCCACGTCACACATAGCCACCAATCGGCACTTCTCGTTACTTGAGAAGTGGTTGGCGCTAAAACCGATACCACCCATACCGATGATACCCTTAGTCAACTGATCGTTAGGGGCGATGTGTCCCTGACCTCCGAGAACCTTACGAGGGATGATAGTCAGCGCTGCCAAACCTCCCAAGGTCTTGAGAAAATCTTTTCTGTTGATTGCCATAATGTTATAATTTTTAATGTGGAAATTTTTCTTTATATATATATCGCCATAAAGTTAACACTTTTATTCCGAATCACAAAATTTATTGTCAATTATAAACGAAAATTCCTCCTTTTGGCGTTAATCTTCAACCATACACTTTTTCTGCGGATTTGACTTTTTGCGCGAAAGTTTTTATCTTTGTATTTGAGGCAAAAGAGCTATGGAGAAAACGACTAAAAAACTACGATATGAAAGATCTATTCAGTGTTGATGGCAAGGTTATCGTCATCACAGGTGCCACAGGCATCCTCGGTTCAGCTATGGTTAAACACTTCGCCGAGCAACGTGCTAAGGTTGTCATTTTGGCCCGTAATATTGAGGCGGGTAACGCCCTTATGCAGGAGGTGAAACAATCGGGCGGTGAGGCGCTTTACCTTCAGTGCGATGTAACGAAGAAGGAGATGTTGGAGCAGAATTACACCGACATCATGACCACATACGGCCGCATTGACGTTTTGATCAACTGCGCTGGCGGCAACATGGCGGCAGCTACCGTACCACCCGAGAAGACCATCTTCGATCTCGACATTGACGCTGTGCGTCAGGTTGTTGACCTCAACCTCTTCGGTACAATTCTGCCTACTATGGTCTTTGTTAAGGCTATGGTTGAACAGGGTGCTGGCTCCATCATCAACATCGCTTCCGAGTCGGCTCTGCGCCCACTCACTCGCGTGGCAGGTTATGGTGTAGCTAAGGCCGCTGTGGTGAATTGGACAAAATATATGTGTGGCGAGTTGGCCATCAAATTTGGCGAGGGTCTGCGTGTCAATGCGGTTGCTCCAGGCTTCCTCTTGACCAACCAGAATCGCTCACTGCTGACCAACCCTGATGGATCGCTCACCCCACGTGCCGAAACCATCCTCGCCCACACTCCATACAAGCGTTTCGGCGAGCCCGATGAGATGCTCGGCACATTGCAGTGGTTGGCTTCCGATGCCTCTAAGTTTGTCAGCGGCACACTCACCGTCATAGACGGCGGCTTTGACGCATTTTCGATTTAGTTATTAATTTTAAGGCTTACTCCTGCATCTTCAGTTAATTCGTCATGCCACCGAAAAACATTCATGTTTTGAGGATTGGCATCTCTACACGAATCAAGCACAAGGCGCTATGTGTAAGCACTTTATAAAACATATTTCCCATGTACCTTTGCACACAATCTTGGCGTTGGTATGGGCCTTCTGACCCAGTCTCGCTGAGCAACATACGTCAGGCGGGCGCTACCGACATCGTACACGCCCTGCATCACATCCCCAATGGCGAGGTGTGGACTGTCGAGGAGATTCGCCGCCGCCAACAATTAATCGCCGATGCAGGCTTGAAGTGGAGCGTTGTCGAGAGTGTTCCCGTACACGAACACATCAAGACTCAGACGGGCAATTTCCAGCAATATATCGATAACTATAAAACCACGATCCGCAACCTTGCCGAGTGCGGCATCCACTGCATCACCTACAACTTCATGCCTGTGTTGGATTGGACTCGTACCAATCTCGCCTACGAGGTCGAGGATGGCTCTTTGGCTTTGCGTTTTGAGCGTGCAGCATTTATGGCTTTCGACCTCCATATCCTGCGCCGCCCAGGTGCCGATAAGGAGTATAGCGCCGAAGATCGAGCTAAGGCTAAGGCTCGTTTTGAGCAGATGGATCAGGCTGAAATAGAACTTATTACACGCAACATGATTGCAGGCTTGCCAGGTTCCGAGGAGAGCTTCACTTTGGCTCAATTCCAAGAGGCTTTGGATCGCTACAAAGATGTTGACGAGGAGCGCCTGAGAGCCAATTTGATCTACTTCTTGCAGCAGGTTTGCCCCGTTGCCGATGAGTGCGGCTCGGAGATGGTTATCCACCCCGATGATCCGCCATATCCTATTCTGGGTCTGCCTCGCATCCTCTCCACTGCCGAGGATTTCCGCCGCTTGATAAAGGCTGTGCCAAACCCATCTAACGGACTCTGCCTCTGCACAGGATCGTTCGGCGTGAGAGCCGATAACGACCTGCCAGAGATGATGCGTGAATTTTCATCCCGCATCGGCTTCGTTCACCTGCGCTCGACTCGCC